>JANOWZ010000156.1:0-6589 GCA_031418155.1 Deinococcales bacterium | reverse complement strand
CCCAATGATTTGGCGCAACGGTCCGCCTGCATCAGCTTGAGTTCGGCAAATTTCGCCTGCACATCTTCACCGAGGAAGCCACCGATGTACTTGCTGCGTTCAAAGCTGCCAATCGCATCGTAAATGTTGTCCGGCAAGAACCGCGATTTGCTGGTCGCTTTGCGTTCGTCCAACGGACCGTTGATGCCGGTGTTGAACAAACTAAAGAACGTCAGGTACGGGTTGGAATCCGGCGCGACCGAACGCACCTCAACTCGGGCCGAGTTCTGGTTGCCGATTGGCACGCGCACCATGCTGCCACGATCCACGGCGGAAGCTTTGATCTGGTTTGGCGCTTCAAAGTGCGGGTCGAGGCGACGGTAACTGTTCACGCTCGAGTTTAAAACCAGGCACAAATCCAGCGCGTTTGTCAGGATGCGGTTGATGAATTCCCAACCGTAATCCGAGAGCCCTTCGCGGCCTTTGGCATCGTACATCAGGTTCTTGCCGTTTTTGGACAGGCTCATGTTGGTGTGCATGCCGCTGCCGTTGACACCGGTGACGGGTTTGGGCAAGAAGCTGGCGGTCAGGCCCATGCGGGCCGCAACCTGCCTCGAGAGCAGCTTGTAGAGTTGCACCTGATCGGCGGCAACCGAAGCCTCGGCGTAAGAGAAGTTCATCTCGAACTGGCTGGGCGCAACCTCTGGGTGGTCCTTTTCGTTCTCGAAGCCCATCGCGCGTTGCACTTCGGCGGCGGCGTCGATGTACAGGCGCAGCACGTCTCCGGGAAGGCTGTTGTAATACCCGCCCTCAGAGGCGTACTCGAACGAGCCGGTCGTGTGGTAGTGACGTTCGGCATCGCGGCCCTGGAACAGGAAGCCTTCGATTTCGGTGGCGACATTCGCGGTGATGCTGTCTTTGGTGTACAGCCCTTCGGTCAGTTCTTTCAGACGGGCACGCATGTCGGCACCGTAGGCGCTGCCGTCCTTTTCGCGGACCTCGCTGAAAACGAGCACCTTGCCCGGACCAAACACATCCGATGGCAGCCAGTAGAATGCAGGCCAATCAATCGCCAGACGCAAATCGGATTCGGACTGCGCGGTGAAACCACGGATGCTCGAGCCGTCGAAGGTCAAGTTGTCGTAATTCTTGATCAAGAATTTCTTGTCGTAATCAAGCATGTGCAAGCGGCCCTCAAGGTCGGAGAAGCAAACCGTAACGGCCTTGATGCCTTTTTCGTCCGCGAGGTACTTGATGCGTTCTTCCTGGACTTTGCCTGGGTCTTTGCGATCCAGACGGTCCTGCTTGGCTTGCAGGTTCAACTCCTCGAGTTGTTCGTAAGGCATTTCGAGGAAGGTCCGCAGTGGGTTTTGACTCATATCACGCTCCTTGAAGGTTCGTAGCCGAAACTTTGGTCATTTGACCCGGATTTCGGGACGCTCGAGCCAAGATACCAGGTTTTTTGGTAAAATGTCACCCCGTAAGTGCTCGAATGCTCGAGATGTGGGAACATTTCGGGTAAAATTGGCTTGATGCGGTGAAAGTTGCACCTTGGCGGGTCATGCTCAAACCTTGCATGTCGGGAAGTTGCTCGGGCCTGCATGAGTTGCCAATAAGTTTCTGGGCATTCTCCTGAGCCAAACCTGAACCCCTCGTGATGCGAGTTTGAAGGTGTATTCACGTTCTAAACCCTGTTTCTCACCTCACATGCGTCAAAGTAAACTCGAGCACCCGCGCCGAATGCGCAAAACCTGAACCACTGCACCGATGCGCAAGACTCGAACCACCGCGCCGATACGCATTTGAGTACAACAACACAAGCCAACAATTCATCATTCCGGGGGGAACAACCTTGAATCACAACAACCCAGACCGCAGCTTCCAGAATCAACAAGCCATCACCTCTCGAGCAACCTCTTTGACCATCTCTCGGGCGACTCCTCGGGTTATCGGCGGTCTGATCCTGATCGCCTTGAGCTTCGCATCTTGCGCTCAACAGGGTGCGACTACCACAGTTGGTGGTGACACCGACACCTCTAGCACGGCTGCCGGGGCCTTTAACGGCACGTTGCCGAGCCTGAGCAAATGGAGCAAAGGTTCAGGAGTAAACGTCACCGAGAACGGCGCTACGGCCACCGTGACTACCACGGGTGCAGCATGGCTCAACACCAAGGTCCCATACAAAACGGGGCAAGTGTTGTTTAAGGCCACATTGCGGGGCACGGGAACGGTTCAGCTTTTCTTGCAAAAGGCAGGTGGCGATTGGGGTCAGTACGCGAGTCAAAATGTGACGCTCAAATCCACAGATCAACAGGTCAGTGTTGCCTTCAACAAGGCAAGCAGCGACGGTTTTGATTTGCAAGTTGGGATTGCACGCCTGGACCCAAGCGACACGGTGTACGTCAGCAAAACCCAAGTGACATTCCCTGGCACTGTAACGCCCCCAACTCCCACACCGACTCCAACTCCCACACCGATTCCAACTCCCACACCGACTCCGACTCCAACTCCCACACCGACCCCAACTCCGAATCCAACGCCACTTCCGAACCCAGGCACGGGCAAGGTCTTGTTCAGCGAAAATTTCGCCAACGGTCAATTCCCCAACACGATCTTCAAAGAACAACCCTACGAGGGTTCATTCACCGTCGTTCCAGCCCCAGGCGGACGCGGCGGTTATGCCACCAAATGCAGCGCATTTCGTAGCGACGATTTCTCGAGAACTCCCGGCGGTGGCGTGCCCCGTTGCGAGGGTGTGCCGAAAGGGATTCCCTTGGCCTTCGGGAAAACGTACACGATTCGCACCAGTTACTTTCTGCCCGCCAATTACCAAATCGATATGAAACAACCCGAATTGAGCTTCCAAATTCACCAGAATGGACCGGGCCGCCCGCCGATCCAACAGGATTTTCAACGCGGCAAGGTCCATTGGGAAGTCAAATGGTCGCAGGTTCCCGGTTACACCGGCAACCCGTACACCCCACCGCAACCCGGTGCGACCGTGGCGTATGACGTGGCCAACCTCGCAGACATCGTTGGCAAATGGGTCGATCTCGAGGTGGTCTACAAACCTTCCGCGTTTGCCGATGGCATTTTCGTGGTCAAAATGAACGGCGCAACCGTAATTGACCGCAAAGGGCCAAACAATTACAACTACAACAATAGCAGCAACGCCGGGTACATCAAGATGTTCGGTTGGTACAAGTGGTTCTGGAAAACCCAGGATTCGGACGCGACCGAACGCACGATTTACTACGGCCCAACGCAGATCATCGAGAATTAAGAATCGGGCCAATAAGCATCAGATCAGCAAGCCGTCTCGGGAGAATTCTCGAGGCGGTTATTGCTTGTGCTGACGGTACAATGTGCCTCGTGCCTGCCGACTTGCCCGTACTCGAGGTGTTGCCCAGCTTGCGAATGGCGCTCGAGTCGCACCGCCTGGTGATTTTGACTGCGCCCCCAGGGGCAGGGAAAAGCACGCTGGTTCCGCTCGAGTTGCTGCGTGAACCTTGGTTGCAGCATTCCGGCATTGTGATGTTGCAACCGCGCAGGCTTGCCGCCCGAGTGGTCGCCTCGCGCATGGCGGCACAGCTTTCAGAACCGGTTGGCAAAACAGTCGGGTATCAGGTTCGCCTCGAACGCAAAGCCTCCAAAGACACGCGACTCGAGGTCATAACCGAAGGGATTTTGACGCGATGCCTTCAGTCCGATCCGACGCTCGAGGGTGTTGGCTTGGTGATCTTTGACGAGTTTCACGAACGCAGTTTGCACGCCGACACCGCGCTCGCCCTGATCCGTGAGGTGCAATCCGCCTTGCGTGACGACCTGCGCGTGCTGGTCATGAGCGCCACACTGGATGCCGAAAACCTGTCTCGGGTCCTGAATGATGCGCCGGTGATCTCGAGTGCCGGACGCGCCTTCCCAGTCGAAATCAGGTACGCGCCTCGAGACCCTGAAGACGTGATCCGTGCCGTGGTCAGCACCGTGCGTCGGGTGCTCGAAAATCATGACGGTGACGTGCTCGTGTTCTTGCCAGGGGCCGCCGAGATCAACCGGGTTGAACGGATGCTGGACGATCTCGAGCATGTTTCAATCCGGCCTTTGTACGGTGATCTGCCGCTCGAGGCGCAACAGGCGGCGATCATGCCCAATGAGGGTTTGCTGGGTCCAACCAGGCGCGTGGTGCTCGCCACGAACATCGCCGAAACCAGCCTGACGATTGAGGGCGTGCGCGTTGTGATTGATTCGGGGTTGGCTCGAGCCTCACGCTTCGATCAAGGTTCGGGGTTCACAAAACTGGAGACGACCCGAATCACCGGAGACAGCGCCGATCAACGTGCCGGTCGTGCCGGTCGTGTCGCAGCGGGCGTTTGTTACCGACTCTGGAGCGAGGCCACACACGCCGGGTTGATTGCACAGCGCAACCCGGAAATCCTTGAGGCGGACCTCGCACCGTTCGCGCTCGAGTTGGCGGCGTGGGGCTCGAGCGAGGCTGATCTGGAATGGGTCACACCACCGCCCGTGACCGCGATGAAACAAGCTCGAGTCTTGCTGACGAATTTGAACGCGCTCGAGCCAAATCAGACGGTTGGGAAAATCACCGCGCACGGTCGGGCAATGCACGCGCTCGGCACGCACCCGCGATTGGCGCACCTGTTGCTCGAGGGCAAACGCTTGGGCTTTGCGGCACTCGCCTGTGATCTGGCCGCCTTGCTCGAAGAGCGCGATCCGCTGCCGCGTGATGTCGGTGCGGATGCCATGTTGCGGCTCGAGGCGTTGCGGTCCTGTCGCATGAATCAGGGCTCAAGCGGGGCCAGCATGAACGCGCTCGAACGCATCGATCAACTTGCCGCAAGCTACCGCAGCAAACTTGAGGTTCGTCCAGATCAAACAATGCTCGAACCGTTGACGGTCGGACGGTTGATCGCGCTCGCCTACCCGGAACGCATCGCGCAGCAACGCACCGGCACTCGAGAACGCTACAAGCTCGCCAGCGGTCGCGGCGTGAAACTGCCCAGCCAGGATGTCCTCTCGAACGATCCGTGGCTTGCCGTGGCGCACTTGGACGCGGGCAGCGACGAGGGTCGAATCTTTCTGGCCGCACCAATTGATCCTCGAGACGTGCAAACTGAATTCCGTGACGTAATCGCCTGGGATGCCCGAACCGGAATGCTGATTGCGCAACGTGAGCAACGCATCGGCGAATTGGTGTTCGAGTCTAAATCGCTCCTCAACATTCCAGAGGAGACGCGAGCCAAAGCCCTGTGCGAAGCGATCCGCCGTGAAGGGCTCGAGGTACTGCCGTGGACCGATCACACGTGCCAAATCCAGGCTCGAGCCGCATCGTTGCGCTGTTGGCGACCCGACGATGACCTGCCAGATTTGTCCGACGGTGCGTTGACCGAAACGCTCAAGGATTGGCTCGCACCGTTTCTGGCTGGGATTCGCAAGCGCGATGATTTCGCCAAACTTGACCTCGAGACGGCATTGAAATCCGT
Organism: Deinococcales bacterium; assembly: GCA_031418155.1. GTDB lineage: Bacteria > Deinococcota > Deinococci > Deinococcales > JAAFIG01 > JANOWZ01. The sequence continues at coordinate 1,112 of JANOWZ010000156.1, read as the reverse complement.
GTTGACCTACCAACAATCCCAACGCCTCGAGATGTTGGCACCAGCCAAAATGCACGTGCCATCCGGCTCGAACATCAAACTCGAGTACGCAATGGACGGCGGAACACCTGTGCTCGCCGTTCGACTGCAAGAAGTTTTTGGCCTGCTCGAGACCCCAACCATCAACGAAGGCCGAATCGCCGTCCTACTGCACCTGCTTTCGCCCGCCCACCGGCCCGTGCAAGTCACGCAAGACCTGCGCAGCTTCTGGCAAAACACCTACCCGAACGTGCGCAAAGAACTTGGGCGGCGCTACCCGAAGCATTCCTGGCCGGAAGACCCCTGGACGGCCCAGGCGGTGCGTGGCGCAGTGAACAGGCAGAGGAAAGCTGAAAGAGGAAAGTAACATCCAAACCTCGAGCCGTTACTTTCCTCTTTTGTTACTTTGATCTTTTCTCTGGTTCTTACTTGGCGAGTTTCTTTTGCACGTCATCGGTCAGGTCGGTTTGCTTCAGGTCGGCGTAGACGACCAAGCCCGTGCCCCGAGGTCCGGCGATCACGGCATCCAAAACCACGGCCACACCTTGTTCTTGTGCGGTGCTGGTCACGGCGGCGTCAACGTCTTTGGTGATCGGCGCGATCACCTTGTCGATTTTTTCCTGCCATTTCTTGGCGGTCGCCTGGTACGTCTTGCCGAGCGTGTCGAGCGATTGGCGTTCGGCGGCGGTCGCTGCACCGGTTGCGGCTTTCGCCTGCAATGCCCGGATTTTCTCCTGCAACGGTGTCAGTTCCTTCTGGGCGCTGTCACGCAAGGTGGCGGCCTCTTTGCCCTGCGGGTGCGCGGCCAAGAGTTTTTGTGAGTCAACGAAGGCCAACTTGAAAGCCTTGGTCTGGGCGTGTGGCAGGGTCAGGGCTCCGGCGAGTGCAACGGTCAAACTGACCCAAATGATGCGTTCCAAATTCTTAAATTTCTTCATGGCGGGTACTTCCTTTCGCTTGGCGCGAACCTATGGTAGGCGCTACGGGCAAAACCGTATCACGCCCGCCTTGGCCCGCGTGAGCCAAGCGTTAAGAGTGTGAGCTTTGTTTTGGAATTCTCAATCTTCAAGTGAATGGGCTCGAGGCCAGCAATG
>JANOWZ010000155.1:0-2050 GCA_031418155.1 Deinococcales bacterium | reverse complement strand
GCTGTGCCTTTTCGGGTGAGGTGCTCGAGTTGGCGGCGTTGTTTTTTGGTCAGTCGTACTTGGTGTGTTTTTTCTGGCATCCCATAGCGTACTCTCTAGCCCGACGCTGCACTCAGTTTATTGGAGGCACTTCGTTAGCTTGCACACCCCTCAGGTAGTTTATTTCAGTTGATTGCGATAGAAATCTTCAATCGCCGCACACGTGTCGTTCAGTGATTGCTCTGGATCGATTCTTTCGGCACACGTTCGACACCGATCCAAGACCGCTTGCGATGTCAAAAGGGCGTTCAATTGCTCAGCGAGTGATACGGCATTGAATTTTGGAGGACTCAAACTTGCACCGACTCCCAGTTTCTCAACCCGAGCGGCATTGTCCGGCTGGTCGTGGGCCATTGGTCGGATGACTTGAGGAATCCCCGCCGCAATCGCCTGCGCGGTCGTACCGATACCACCGTGATGCACGAGCACAGCGCAACGCGGCAGAACCTCGCTGAAGGCCAAATAGTCGAGGGGTGTGCAAGCTAACGAAGTGCCTCCAATAAACTGAGTTCGCCAGAAACCAGCCAAAGGAGGCACACCCATGCTACCCGAACCACTCACCATGACCGAATTCCTCAACCAGCTTGATACCCTCGAACTCCCAGCCCTAGAAGCCCCACAAATCTACGCAGACAGAAGTATCCTCAAGCTCTTCCTGTACGCATTAATCCGTCAAATTACCAGCTTCAAATTGCTTGCCAAAATGATCCTCGAGAAACCCGAGATTCGGCAAGCGTGCAACCTGAAAACTGCGCCACACCGAACGACGCTCAGTCGTCGTTTTAAGAGCTTGCCGCAACCACTGGCTTTGCTGCTTGATCAACTGACCAGCCAAGCTCTAAAACAAGATTTGATTGATGTCAGCATTACCAGCACCGACAGCACCCTGATGAAAGCAAATGGCAATTTGTGGCACAAGAAAGACCTGATCGCGGGTCAACTACCAGCCTGTGGAAACATCGACACAGACGCACATTGGGGCAAGAGTGGTTACAAAGGCTGGACGTTCGGCTATTCAATGTTCAGTCTGGTCACGTGTGGCCCTCTCGGGATTGTTTGGCCGATTGAGAGTGTGTTGCATCCAGCGAACGCGAATGATGTGGTGATTTTCAAGAAGGATTTGCTGACGCACTTGCCAAGTGAAACCAAGCTGTTACTGGCTGATACGGGCTTTGACGATCAACGATTGGCGAACGCTTGTGATAAACGAAAGATCACGTTGGTGACACCAATTCCTAAGGTTGGAAAGAGCACGTCAAAGAAGCGATTGGCTCGAGCAGCGTTGTTTGCCACACCGGATGTTCGGGAGGCGTTTGCGTTGCGTAAGACGAGTGTGGAACCGTTCCAAGGACAAATCAAGGATTTGTTTGGTTTGGAACGGTTGCCAATGAAGGGGTTACTGAATGTGCGGGCGTTATGCAATTTGGCGGTGGTGACGTACTGCTTGCTGGTGCTGTTCAACGTGGGCTTGGGGCGACCGGCTCGAGAATTGAAGGAGACGATGTTTTTGCTGGCGTGACCATGCACACCCCTCAGATACATAGCCTCTGGGGAATTGTGCAACTCCCTAAAGCCTGATACAAATGCCAGACCTGCAACACGCAGTACACGGCATTCCAAGATCCAAACTTGGACGAAAGCGGCTGCACACCACTGGTGCTCGAACGTGCCGAACACCTGAGCCTACTTTTGCCGTATGAAATCACAACTCGTGTGCTGCACGAATGGGGCGTGAACTTAAGCTCGAGTTTGCTTTCCAAAATCAGTCAGCAACTCGAACGAACCGAACAGGCATTGACTCAAACTCGGCTTCAGGAACTTTCAAGGCAACCTTTACTGAACTCACCCGTACCTTCTCGGTTCTGGATGATTGAGATTGACGGAATGTTCGTGTTGACCCATGCGCAAATAGAAGCTCAAGCAGAATCCTCAACGAATGCAGAACCCACTGCGGTTTGGCGTGAAGTTAAAACAGCCGTGCTCTTCTTGATCCCAAGACGCACCTTACGGG
>JANOWZ010000154.1:0-5475 GCA_031418155.1 Deinococcales bacterium | reverse complement strand
CGCTCAAGGTTTCTCGAGCCAAAGATGGGTCGGCGATGGTCGCCAAGATCGTTGGGGCGACATCACCAACCAAACCGTCTTTCGCCCGTGCCAGATGCTCAAGCGTCACGCCAAGCACCCGCACGTGCTTGCCCTTGTCGGTGTACTTGATCGCCTGCGAGTACGCGAAACCCATCATACCCGACAGGTTCTTGGACAAAATCTTGCTCGGATCGAGTGTGCGAAGTTTGGTCACAAAATTTTCGCTCGAGCCTGGAAGAATTGCGTCCTCATTCGTGTGCGAAAACAACAGTGACACCGCATTGATATCCCCGCGAATCAAGAGTTTCAGCCAGAACTGAACGCTCCAAACCGTGATGTCCACATCCTCACTCGAGTTTTTCAAACCCGAACCCGAATTGTTCGTGTTGCTGGTGAACTGCTGCGGTGAGGTCTGCAAAATCAAACTCTCGAGCCTCGGTAAGAACACGCCCTTGACATCCAGATCACTCTTCGGCATGTGCGTGCCAAACAATTGTGATCCCGATTTCGCCAAGTACAAAAGAGAGTGAGGGGCAACATCAATCATGCCTTGAGCATCGCACAAAAGCCCACGGTTTTAGAGCGCAAAATAGCCTAAGCCAATCCCAAAATCCCCTGCGCCCAGACCTCGAACCCCCTTAAAAAGAGGGTCGGCAGCTAAAGCTGTCGGGGGGATTCGCCCTTACCGTCGCCAGCGTCGAAGCACCAGTTCTGCCACCAGCGCAAACGCCGCCAGCACCGCCAACCACGGCGCGAACGGGGCTCGAGACACGCGAGATTCCGCCACGTACCCGTCCAAATTCTCGAGGACATTGCCGCCACTCGCCTGTGCGATGCGCCGTAAATTCTCGAGGCCCCCGGTTTGTTCAAGTTCGCGGCTGCGCGTCTCGAGCATGGCTTTGTTGACGGCCTCACCGCTGCGCACGAGCACGGCGGTGCCGGTCGCGCCTTTTGGCAGTGCGACCTCATAGCGTCCGGGCGCGGTCTGTGGCAACTCGAGCCTTTGACCATCGACGCGCAACTCGAGGCGTTCGTTGTTCAAGTATTTGTTTTGTGAGACGGCATCGACGACCGCCCGCGATCCGTCGCTGCTGATGCTCAGGCGGTACGGTGCGGACCGTTGCTCGAGCCAACGGGTGATTGTGCCGAGCAACGCGGGCAATTCGGGCCAACGGGTGAAGCTGTCGGCTTTGTTCAGGTCAAATGTGGCGGCGGCGCTGCGGCCCAATCCTTTGCGGGCCACGGCAATCACTGGTTCTCGCTCGAGTCCTTCCAGGATCGGTTCGCTGCCGTCCTGCAAGCTGCTGGCGATGTACGCCGACAACCGTGGCGGCGCAGCCCGACTCGAGAGCAACGGGTGGGCTATCGCTTTGGGTTTGACCCCTTCAAGCCGAACCAGCGTGCGCGTGGCGGTCAAGGCTTCGGCGGTGAAAATGCGCGGCAACGTGTCCGCATCGAGCGCCGCGTAAAACCGTCCACCGCCCGATTTGGCCATTTGTTTGAGGCGCGTCACGTCCGCGTCACCACCGAGGGCAATGCTCGAGGTCGTGATGCCGTTTCGTTTGGCCTGCGCCGCGATGCCCGCAAAATCTGGCATGACTTGGCTCGGGCCTTCGTTGTCGGCGAGTTGTCCATCGGTCAAGAGGATCAAATGCTTGATTGCCGCGTTGGAATCCTCGAGCGCCTGAATCGCCTCACGGTACGTCGGCCCGAGGATCGTGCCGCCGTCCGATTGAACCTTGCCTGTCTCCTCGAGCATTCGGTCTTTGTTCGCCTCCGATGCCCGAACCGGTTTGAAGACCCATTTTGTGGTGTCCGAAAACGTCACCAGTCCGATCTGATCGCGTTCTCCGGCCAGTTCGATCACGTTGCTGGCACCTTCAATCGCCAAACTGAGTTTGGTCGTGCCGCCCGAACCGCCCGCCCCGAGCATGGACAGAGATCGGTCGATCACCATCACCAAGGCCACCAGTGGAACATCGACTCGGGTGCGCAAATCCATGCGCACTGGCAGAGCGCGTTCGACCGGCGACCTCGCCCAACCGCCCAGGCCGAAACTGCCGGGACCACCCGTCATCATCAGGCCACCGCCATCCAAAACGTAACGCTCGAGCAATTTGAGTTGACCCGATCCGTAAGCCGTGGCCGAACCGCGAATCACCACGGCGGGCGGATTGAACGGTTCGCGGATGTCGGCGGGCGTACCATCACGGACCTCGAATCCTTGCGCCCGCAACAGGCGGCTTGCGCCCGGATCACCGATCACCAAAATGCGTTGCTTGCCGCTCGAGCGCAAGGTCAAGCGGCGCGAATCGTCCAGGATCGGTTGCTCAAAGTCCGGCACGATCCGCACCTCGAGCGCGAATTCACCAGATTCTTGGAGGGTGAATTCTATCGGTACACTCGAACGACCGGGTTGCATCTCGAGCGTGGTCACGGGCAGGGCGCGACCGTTCAGGCTCGGCAGGACACGCACTCGAGCGGCCTGCGTGGTTTCGATCACGGCGGTGGCACGCACGGTTGCGCCCGGTGAAACTTCGCCCGGAGCAATCACTTCGATCACGCGAGCATTCGCCCTCGGTGTGATCGGCAGCACATCGACCGGTACTCCCGGCAGACTCTCGAGCGCATCGCCCCGTGTGACGTTGCCATCGGACACCAGCAGCACCCGCGCCGGTTTGTACGCCCGGGCCACCTCGAGCGCCGCCGCCACATCCGTCTCGAACGGTTCGAGCGCCGTGCGATCCGTGCCCGCCGCACCCGCCTGTCCCGCGAACTCGATTTGCTGCAAGCTGTTCAGGCCAGACAGGTTCTCGCTTGCACCACCGGTCGAATCGCTGACATCGGACAGGATCACCAAGCCCGGTTCGCGCCGCTCGAGGCCAAAACCAGCCACCGCCAACGCCAGCGAAACCAGCGCGAGGGTGCGCAATGCCGGAATCCACGCCATGAAGATTCGTCCTCGAGACAGGATCAGTGTGGCCAGCAGGATCAATCCGGCAAGGATGGCGAACCAAGGTTGATCGAACGACACGTTCATGGAAAGAACCTCGTGCGAATGCCATGTTCGCCCTCGCCAGGAACCCAAATGGAATTCACGCCCGCACCCTCAAGAAAACATTCTTGATCTGTCCAAGATCGTTGCGGCGCAAAATCGCCTCGAGCCCCAACGCGATCAATGCGAGGGCGAGCAGCAACCACGTCCAAGCAGCAGGCATGTTTGCGGGCAAGCTCGAGCTTGATGCAACCGGTTGTCCGTCTGGGCTGATTTCGGTCACGCTCGAGTCTCCAACTGGCAGGTTGGTTTGTTGGCTCGAGGCGAGGTTGGCGACGAACTTTGTGTTGCCGGTTTCAAACAATCCGGGTTCAACGGCACGTACTTCAATGCTGGGGTCTGGACTTGGCAACCTCGAGCCGAGCGCTTTGGCGGGCACGTTCAGGTAGCTCGAGAGCACGTTGAAGACCATCACCGGGAACGCCGGACGAAGGCGCAAATCCGAATCGGCTGGATCGGAGGCGATGTACACGGCCCTTACACCAGGCCCATCGCCACGTGAAACGAACGCCTTGGTTCCAGCCCTGGCGAGCACCGTCCAGCCACCGCCAGCAATTTCTGGCGCGGACAAGTTCGAGATTCTGGCTTGCACGCCATCAAGGGAAGCGAAACGCAGTTCGGGCGCACTGGCATCCCAGGTTGTGACCGGCTCGAGTTTGGCTTTCGGTTCGGGCGGCGCAAAAATCAAGTAATTGCCGGGTGGCAGGCGTTTCGGAATGCGTCCGACCAGCACGATTGCGCCCCAACCGGCGCTCGAGTTCGGTGGCAGGTTTTGCGTCACGGCCCGCACTCCAGGCACGCTGACCACGGCCCTCGAGACATCGTCCTGAGGTGGTGCGATCAGCACGCGACCCGCTCCGACCACGGCGAAGGCGTTGTCGTCCAACTCGAGCGCGTCAAGGCGTTCTGAATCGCTGGTGTTCTCGAGCATCGCTTTGTACTCGCCGGATTCAACTTTGATTTTTGGGAGCCAGGTGGCGCGGGCTCCGGCTGGAACCCGCACGGTGTTGCGGGCGACCAGCACGCCGTCATGCTCGAGGCGCACAGTGGCGTTGCGTGGCGCTCGCAGGTTGCCCTCGAGCGCCACGAATGCTTGCGTGCCACGCAATGCGAACGCGGTGATGCCCAGGTTCTCGCCATTGCCGCGAATCGTGTGCAGCGTTCCACGAAAGTTCTTGGGCGGCTCGAGGCTGGTGAAAAGATGCGTTTCGGCATTCGGTGCCAGCGAACGGGCCAAACGCAGTGCACCCTCGAGATCGCTGCGTGAATCTCCGGCCTGAACTTTCTCGAGTGCGGCCCGAATTTCATTGCGGTCACTGGTCGGTCCGGCAACCACACTGGCGCTCAGACCGGCGCGAACGATCAGAATTTTTCGGGCATTACCGAACAGTGCGCCCGCATCTCGGGTCGCCACGCTCAGGCGTGAATTGGGTTGAGCATCCGAACCCAGGTCAGCGGCAGTCATGCTGGCACTCGCATCCAACACGATCACCAGATCACGGCCTGGAAGCTCGAGCCTGGGGCCAGCCGCGCCGACGCTGGCGGCGATGATGCCAATCAATTGCAAAGCCAGCAAGACGTTCGGCAAGAAGCGGGCACGTTGCGAGGCGCTGACCTCGTTCGTCCACAACCACAGCGCATTGACACGCCGTTCGCGTTGGGCTCGACGCACGAAATGCAACCACAGCACCACCGGCACGAACAGCAGTCCGAACAGGAACGTGGGCGCAACGAAATTGGGCACGCCTTAGGTTATTCCAAACTCGAGGTTGAAAAAGTGGCATAACCGTGACGGTCTTCTCAGGTTCGTTGGTAGACTCGAGGCATGAACAATTTTTACAACGATTCGAGGATGTTATGCGTCGCTTGCTTGGGGTTCTGATCGTGATGGTTCTCGTCGGGAAAACCGAAGCGAGCACGCTCTCGAAGATCAAGCTGGAGCGGGGCAAAGGTGCGAACATCCAGGTCGGCACGCAAGTCAAACTTGCAGCGGGCGCGAGCACTGGCACGTTCGAGACGGCAGCCATTCCGCTCGCCAGTTTTGATACGGCGGTTGTGTCATGGAACGCCCTGACCCCAACCGGAACCGGCGTGATGCTCGAGGTTCGGGCGCGAATCAACAAACGCTGGTCACGGTATTACCCGTATGCCAGTTGGACCAGTGCGGCCCGCAACTCCTATCAAAGCAAAAAGGACGTGAACGGTCGCGTCAACACCGACACGCTCGAGCTTTCCAAACGGGCCGATGCGCTGCAAATCCGTGTCACACTCGAGGCGAAAAGGTCCGGCTCGAGTCCGACCCTGACCGGCTTGTGGGCCGTGACCAGCGATTCCAAAACGCATTACGAGGTTCAAGCTGCAAGCTCGGACCGCAGTGCTTGGGGCCTCGAGCTTGATGT
>JANOWZ010000153.1:0-6770 GCA_031418155.1 Deinococcales bacterium | reverse complement strand
TCATCGTCCTGATCAGCGGGTTTGCTCAAGCCGGACCGACCGTCTCTGGTACGACCAGTGTGTCGTCTCCGTCGACTTCAATAATGACGCAATCCATTTCATGCGGAAGACAAGGTTGCTGAATAACTCAAGCAGAGCATTGAAAAAAACAAATACACCCTTACTGACGGTCGGCGAAAATCAAAGCTGACCGTCAGCGACATTGTTGAGGGTTTCGTAAGGGTCTTGACTGCACAATGTCAGGTGTTGTCATGATCCCATCCCATCCACCCGAGGCGATATCCGCCAAGCAGACCGCCGACCGTGCCAAATGGTTGGAGGATCAAATTGCTTGGATCTGGGATCATTGGGATGACCCCCCAGTGAACAGCCTTGAAGTTGGTCACGAGATCATTCGCACCGCGCGGGTTTTACACCACGACCTTCACCTAGCGCTCAGTTTGCGTTTCGTCGCCAGCATCAATACGCGCCGTGCAGAGCACCTGACCGGACTGCACTACCTGGTCGAGTCACTCGAATTGTTCATGGCGCTCGAGAACATCAGACAGGTGGCGGCCTGCCAGAATGAGATCGGCTCGGCCTACCTGGCGCTCGGTGATTGCGCCGATGCGCTCGAGTACTTTGAAGCCAGTTTGAACACCTGCGAAACACTGAACTCGCAAAAAGGCCGTCAAGTCAACCTGATGTGCATCGCACAAGCGCAACGGCAATTGGGTCAACTCGATCAAGCACTCGAGTATGCTGGGCGCAGTTTAGACCTCTTGCTTGAGTTCGAGGAGTTGCAAGAAACCAGCTTCATGCAGGCATTCATTGGTGAGACCCAAACACTGGTTGGTCGGCGTGCACTCGAATCGGGCACATCCGATCAGGCCAACAGCGCCTTTGAATCGGCTCGCATGTCACTTTCTGATGCACTTGAAAACGCAAACATCCAAAACAACCCTGAATACCAAGCTGCCGCCCTGACCGGACTGGTCGGGGTGATGACCGATCTTGAACGCTTCGATACCGCCAGCCGTTTCGGTCAGGACGCACTGAAAATCGCATCCAAACTCGATAATCCAGCCGCTCGTGCCCGGACGCTCGTTGCCATTGGTCGCTTGCGCCTGCGTTCGGAAAAACCCAATCAAGCACTTGAGTCATTCAAACAGGCACTCGAGGTGTTTGACACCCTCGGGCAACGCGAAGAGGCCGCCCAAGTGCATCGGGAACTGGCAGGCACGTACAAGCACCTCGAGCAGTTTGCGCTTGCCCTGAATCACTTTGAACGCTTTTACGAACTGGATGCACAAATCAGGTCGCAAGGGGCCGAACGGCGGGCGCAAGCATTGATCGTAAAAGTGGATCTGGAACGCGCCCATTTTGAGGCTGAACTGCACCGCGTTCGGGCCAGCGAATTGAGCGCTTTGAACGAACGCCTCGAGCGCCAAACCCGCGAGGATGGCCTGACTGGGCTCTCCAACCGCCGTCACCTTGAGGAATTTATGCGCAAGGCGTTCAGCAAGGCACAACAGGACTCGAGCGCCTTGAGCGTGATCTTGCTGGACATCGACCATTTTAAGGCTGTTAATGACCGTTTCTCGCACGCCACAGGCGACAAGGTGCTGCGAGCGGTCGCGGGCCTGATGCGTGAACACATCAACCCGGACGAACTCGCCGGGCGTTTCGGTGGCGAAGAATTCGTGCTGGTCCTGCACGCCAGCCCAAAAGAGAGTTACGAACGGGCCGAAAAATTGCGTTTGGTCATCCAGAACCACGATTGGGCCAGCATCGAAGCCGGACTCGAGGTGACGCTCAGTCTGGGCTGGTGTGCGCAAACCAACCTCGAGAATCACGAACGAATGCTCTCAAATGCCGATGCGATGCTGTACGCCGCCAAACGTGCCGGTCGAAACCGCGTCATGCCCGGAGTGTTCTGACCAAACCACTTGGCTCGAGCCAGTGATTCCCAGAACCAGTGATTTCCAAACCGAGCCATGATGGTCAAGCCCGAGCTTGGCTTTGGGCCGAAATCCTTATACTTGCGCATGGTTTGCAATCCACCGCATCGTCTCGCACGAACCCTCGAGCCATGACCTTCCGTGTTGCTGCCGCGCAGTACCCGGTCGAACACCACATAAGTTTTGATGCTTACGCGCAAAAACTCGAATGGTGGGTCAAAAAGGCCGCCATGAACGGGGCGCAACTGCTGGTTTTCCCCGAATACGCCAGCTTGGAATTGGCATCACTCATGCCGGTAGAAATTCAACTGTTCGTGCCCCGACAAATCGAGGCGTTGCAGGTTATGCGCCCAGACGTTCTGGAGGTTCATGCGGGTTTGGCCCGCAAGTACAACGTTTACATTCTGGCGGCCTCGTTTCCGGTCTTGAAACACGGCAAGTACCTCAACCGGGCCAGCCTGTTCGCACCGAACGGACGGCGAACCTCGCAAGACAAACTGATCATGACCCGCTTTGAGCACGATTGGGGCGTCACGGGCGGCTCGAGGTTGCGGGTGATTGAAACCGATTTGGGCAAGTTGGGCATTGTGATCTGCTACGACAGCGAGTTTCCCCTGATCGCCCGTCGCTTGGTGGATTACGGCGCGGACCTGCTGCTCGTGCCGAGCGCCACCGAATCCAAACATGGGTACAACCGTGTCAGGGTTGGCTCGAGGGCGCGGGCGCTCGAGAACCAGTGCTACACCATCATCGCCCCACTGATCGGCAGCGCCGACTGGTCTGAAGCGATTGACATCAACAACGGCGCGGCGGGTGTGTTCGGCCCAATCGATGTCGGATTTCCCGAAAACGGCGTGCTGGTGGATGGCCCAATGAACGTCCCGACCTGGGTGTATGCCGACCTCGATCTTGAGGTGCTGCGCCGCGTGCGTGAAAGTGGACAAACCTTGAACTCGAAAGATTGGCCCTCGAGTGTGACCGGTGCGAATTTCACGGTTGAATCGTTGCGGCTTTGAACGATGGGCAATGAGGCAAAGAAAACATCCCCGAGCGTGAAGACTCGAGGAGGCATTTGACTTGTGGCCGTGACTCAAGACCCGTGACCCGTTCAGGCATTCTCGAGCGTGGTCGAATAGACCAACCCTGCCAGTACCGCGCCAATGATCGGCCCAACCCAGTAGACCCAGAAATTCTCGAGGTGTCCGCTGATTAACGCCGGTCCGATGCTGCGGGCGGGATTCATTGCGGCGCCGGTCAACGGCCCAATCGCCAAGATGTCCAACGCGACCACGAACCCGATGAACAACGCGCCCATCTTGGGTCCGCGCCCATCAACTGCCGTGCCGAAAATCACGAAAACCAAGAAGAATGTCGTGATCGCCTCGAGAACAATGCCTTGAAACACACCGGTCTTTGCACCCAGTAACGGCGTGCCGAGATTCACCGCCGCCACCAGATCGGCTGGCATGGCGAAATTCAAGAGCAATGCGGCAACAATCGCACCGAGTACCTGCGCGGCAATGTATGAAACGCCTTTGACCAGATCGATCCGTCCCGTGACGATCATGACAATTGTGACTGCCGGGTTCAGATGCCCGCCCGAAATGTGCCCGGTGGCCGAACCGAAGGCGGCAATCGTCAGGCCATGCGCGAGGGCGATGCCGACCAGCGTACCCATCACGCCCACGGCGGTTGGACTGGCGATGATTGAACCTGCGCCAATAAAAATCAGAGCGAACGTGCCAATGAACTCTGCGATCAATGCGGCCATATGACCTCCTGGGTCCAAACGATCTCGAGCCCAGGGTGGTTTTGAGGCTGCGCCCCCGGTACGCGGTCGTTTTCGGACGGGCCGATCATAACGGGTCGGGTCAACTGTGAACAAGGTTGCTTTGTGTCAGCGTATAACGCCTGACTGTGCACTGGGTGCAACGCCTGACTCTGCACTGGGTGCAACGCCTGACTGTGCACTGGGTGCAACGCCTCAGCGTTCGCGCAATGTGACCGAGTACGTGATTCGCCTCGAGCGTCCGTGCGGCAAATCCAAATCCCAGAGTGGCATGATCAGCGTGCTCTGGTAATTCTGCACCGACTCAGCCGCATTCAATTCCTGCGAGAAGATCGGATGCTGCCAGACCAGCACCTCGCGGCCAAATTCAAACAAGACCTCGAGCCCAAGCCAATCGTCACGCAAAGTCAAGCTGATCACGTCCCGATGTTCGAGTCTATTCGCCACACCACCAGTGCGCCTCGAGCCAATGAACACGCCGCGTTCGGGCGTGTCGGCCAGCATCCCCAAATTCCATTCCGAACCAAACCGCGTGATGATGTCTACCGTGCCGAGGTTCGCAATCCGGTACTCGATCTCGAGGCGGGATTCTTTGGCGTGGATCTGCACGGCCTTTTTGACTTCCACCGGCACGGGTTCACCGACTGGGCCACGCACGAAACCGCTGCGGGTCATGGTCACACGGTCCCGGTACTTGCTCGGCTCGAACGAACCGGTCACAAAATCACCAAGCTCGAGGTACGAGCCGTGCTCGAATTCGGCAAAACCAGATTCGGCACCGATAAAATGATCGATCAACGAACGGCGCGGATAGGGATCGGAAATCGCTTCAGGTGGCGAGTGCGGTTCGGGTCTTCTCGAAAGCGTGTCCAAAAGATTGAAGGAGCGTCCACGGTGGTGCAATTCGGTCAGCACACCACCGTGGCTGGGTTTGAAATACAAACCCAGTGTGTTTGATTCGGCGATCACCTCAAGCAAACCGTCGGCATCAAAATCTTCGTACTCGATCTCGAGCCAACCGTACTTGCGCGGCTCGAGCGCATTCGAGGCCTCGATCAAATTCTTGAACGCCGCCGAACGCAAATAATTTTCAAACACACCACCGCGAGCGCCGTGCCAGTAGGCATTGCCGCACTGGGCGCGGTAAAGGCTGCGCCACGCGGATTCGGGAGCGCGGGCAGCCTCGTGCAATTCTCGGGAAACCCGAGCGGCCCGTTTGACCAAGTGATTGACCTCCGGGTATTTGCTCATGAACGAACGCCACGAACCGCCACGTACAACAGCATCGGCCTGGGGTTCGAGCGCGGTCCAAACGCCCAACTCCGACGATTGACTCGAGGGTAAGTACACCTGGCCCCGCGTTGGAAATTGCTCGAGCGCCATTGAGAGCGTGACCAGTTGCACATCCCTGTGCGGCTGGAGATTTTTGAGGAATTTCTCGAGATCGTCCGCGAAACCAACCTGTTCAACGTTGAGGGCGCAAACCAGCAAACCGTTGTGATTGAGCATATCTGACAATTGACCCGAGACTGGAAAAACCCGCGTGACCCGCCCCTCGAACTCGGTCGAAAATGGTCCCGTTAAACTCGCAAGCTCGAGGCCGGTCGAAACGAATTGCGCCGCGTTCAACAACGTGAACTCGAGTTCCGCTTCTGACAGTGCAGCAGGAATCCAGGGTTCCCAGGCGAATTCTGGCAACCACGCGCCACGCGGACGCACACCGAAATACGCCTCGCAATCATCACAGAGCATTCGCAATTGTCCAACCGCATCGTCTCGAGAAATCAATGGCAGCAACGGCGCGTAGACGGGGCCACCCAAAAACTCTGCGCAAGATTTCAGCAGCCTCGCAATGCGTTTCAAAAACGCCGGTTCGTGCGTTTCAAACCATTCGAGCAACGCGCCCGAATAATGCACGTTCACCGGAACGTTGTGCCGCTCGAGCACGGCCAGGACCGGTTCATACGACGTGACGAACGCCGCCCGCATCGCATCCTCGAGATTGCCAACCGGTTGATGATGATGCAAAACAAGTGCGATTGAAAGACGACTCAAAATCCTCCCGGTTGACTCGAGCATTCTTTCACCATGCAAGGGCGAACACAGGGTCCGCCCCTACGGGATTACGTTGCAACAGTTTCGGACATGATCGGCTCGAGTGCTTGCAGCGCTCGCACGCCATCGCGCATCAGTTTGAAACTCAGGCCGTCGGTCAGGGCGATGAAGCTGGCTTTGATCGAGTTGACTCCCGCGCCGACAGTGGTCCATTGGCCTTTGGAATCCCCAAAGGTAATCAGTACTCGCACATTCGCTGCTGTGCCGTGATCGCCCTCGAGCACACGCATCTTATAATCCAGAAGCTCAACCTCTTGCAACATTGGGTAATGCCGTTCGAGTGCGATTCGCAAAGCCTTGTCCAATGCGTTGACCGGACCATCGCCCAGGGCCGCCGCGTGCTCTCGGGTGTCGCCGACCCAGACTTGCACGCTGGCCTCAGCCTCGGTGTCAAATCCAACAAAATCATCGATCTGCGCTCGGAAGACGCGGACCTTGAAAAATTCGGGTTCACCTCGAGCGACGCGCAAGAGCATCATCACACTGGCATCCGCACCCTCAAAGGTGAAGCCCTCATCCTCGAGTTGTTTCAATCGCGTCATGGCCTGGGTCACGGCTGGGTCTTTGCCTTCGATTTGAATGCCGTAGGTCGCCGCCGTCGCCACCAAATTGCTGCGGCCCGCGAGGTCCGAGATCAGTATGCGCCTCGAGTTGCCGACCGTTCCTGGCTCCATGTGCTCGTACAGGGTTGGGTCCCGGCCCACAGCGCTGGCGTGCATTCCGCCCTTGTGCGCAAACGCCGAAACGCCCACAAACGGTTGCTCATTGCGCGGCGTGCGGTTGGCCCTCGCATCGACGAACCTCGAGAGTTCGGTCAGTTTCGCAACCCCTGGCACACAGTCGTACCCAAGTTTTGCTTGCGCGAGCGCGATGAACGAGATCAGGTTCATGTTTCCGGTGCGTTCGCCGACCCCGTTGATCGTGCC
>JANOWZ010000152.1:0-17573 GCA_031418155.1 Deinococcales bacterium | reverse complement strand
TTGACCAGCCGGGATCGGAATTCGCGTCGCGCCCCTGCGAGAGCGGGTTCATCCCGCGCAGCGGGGTGCGAAGAGGACCGTATGGTCAAAGCTGGAGTCAGTCAGTTTCAGGCTGAGCGCGTACTTCCAATCGATACGGGTCAGCACGGCATGAACGGCTTGCCGGTCGGTGAGGTTCTCGAAGAATTGGAAGACGGTGACTAACGCGAGCTTCCAGGGTGCGATGGCGGGCTGGCCGGTGGTGGAGAAGAGCGTTGCGAAATCCTGGTCGGTGTAGATCGTACCGAATTCGTCACGCAGTCGGGTGATGGCGTTGCCTTTGGGCAGGATGGCACGGATGACTCGGGTGGTGTCTTTTGGGATGGTTGGGATTTTTTGTGGTTTGATCATCGTTCATTTTTGCGCTTTTGAACCGACTTCGCCACCGGTATCAGACGTAATCACCCCGTTTCGGCCTCACCAATGATTCTCAAGGTGTTCTCGTAAGACTCGCTCGAGCTTTCGCCCCACGTCACCAGCCCATGCTTGCCCATGACGACACACTCGAGTCTCGGATTGTTGCGCACGGCTGCACCGATCTGTTGGGACAGCGTCAACCCTGGGCGGATGTACTCAACCCAAGTGGCCCGATCACTATAAATTTCCGACATGATTTCTTGCCCGTTGCCCAAACAGGCGATGCTGATGATCGCATCCGGGTGCGTGTGATCAACGTGCTTGGCGGACACGAAAGCGTGCAGCAACGTCTCGATGCTCTGGCGTGGTCGACCCACCTCGAAGGTGGTGCGATCCAAGTAACCGGTCATCTCCTCATCGGTCATGCTTAAGCGATCAAACAACGGCAGGACTTCCTCGAGTTTCAATCCGGCGAACCCGCGCTCGCTGATGCTGGCGATGTCCGAGCCAGAGCCCTTGACCCAGAGCACCGTGACCTTGCGACCCACGTGATCGGTCTCAAGGCTTTTCGTGCTGGTGTTGCCACCGTAAATGTTGACCAGTGTTCGATCACTGCCGAGCAGTCTCGAGCGGTACGCGAGACTCTCGAGATCATCGGATTTCGGGGCTTCGGATTCGTTCCACAAATTCTTGGGCATCAGTTGATCCCCTTGAATTCCAGCCCAGCCAAACGAGCAAACTTCTTGAGTTTCGAGATTTGATGCCCCACCCCCAACGCCACATGATGCGTCGGTCCCTCCTCGCACCAGGCATCCACAAACTCTGCCGGATCGAGCGAGAATTTCAGTCTCGAGTTCGTGTTGCCAATATCCGTCTCCATGGTCTGACCTTCGGCTGATTTGGTTCACGTAGTTGGCAGCGCAAAGCGATCTGTGTCTCCACAGTTGTGTGGCACTGCATTTTTGTATAGGCGGCACGGTTGCAACCGCCGCTCCAATCTCGAGAGGCTGGTGCTTGGCTTGAGCCAACCCACAAAGTCTTCGGGCATCAATTCGATCAAGGCTCGAGAATGATCAACCCGATTCAATCGCGTGATCACCGCGCAGCTTTCAACTCGAGCACTGGATCGTTCGTATCGTGCCCACATTCCGGCGAGCCAAATCACCTCTCTCCTGTCCTCGAACACAGCCACACCCTCGAGCCTCACGGACTGCACCGGGATCACGCAGCGGCTTTGAGCGAAGACCCTCGAAACCGTCCGCTGGTCCTTGATGCGTTCGGTGCGGACGGCGTGCAGTTTGTAGCGATCCGACTCGCGCGAACTCGAGAAGTCGTTCGGCACCAGGCCAAAACGTGCGCTGCTGAGCCGGTGGCCGTTCAGATCACGCCGGTCGTTCCCGACGTGTGGGAATTCAAACAGGTCGCGCCGCCCGTGTGGTTGTTCGAGTCGGATGATCGGCAGGTAATCGCCAACACGAACGCTGTTTTTGGGCATGAACAGCTTCGGGTTGGCTGGAATTCCAAGATCTTTCACTGCATTGTGGATGTTCATCGGTGAAAGAACGGAACGTAAGCTGGCGCACTCCAGAGGCGTTTAAACGCGTCGTTGGCACGACACAGGCTGATGGACATGCCACCCATTTCCTGCGTGGTGATGTACGTTCCAACAAGCGGTTTGTACGCTTGAATTCCGTGCTCAAACAGCAGCCGCTCAAGTTCTCGGTAAACAACCAGCAACTCAGCGAGTGTCGTGCCGCCCGCACCATTGACAAAGGCGAGTACCTCGTCACCAGACACAAAAGGTAAGTCCTCAAGGATTGCTTTGGTCATGATACGCACCACCTCGCGGGCCGGTGCAATTTTTTGTTTGCTGAAACCTGCCTCGCCATGCACACCCATGCCAATGAAGATTTCGTCGGGCTCGAGGTGAAACATCGCCTCGCCCGTGATCGGAGATGTGCCCGGAGCAATGGCAACACTGAGCGTTCGGGTCGCATCACGCACATCCTCGCCGAGCTTGAGCAACTCCTCGAGTGATGCGCCCTCTTCTGCCCTGGCCCCTACAATCTTGTAGATGAAAGTCGTGCCAGGTGCGCCACGCCGCTCGGGCTCCTGGCCTTTGGGGGCACTCGAGATGTCGTCGTACATGATCAGGGATTCAACCTTCAGACCGTCTTCCCGGGCCATTTCGATGGCGAGTTCACCGTTGATCACGTCCCCTGCATGATTCGAGATCAACAGCAGGCAACCACCACCTGGATCGGCCTGACGCATGGCCTCGACGATCAATTCGGGTCCCGGCGCGGTGAAGACATCACCAACCGCGTTCGCATCGAGCATGCCTTGCCCGACCCAGCCCATCGCGATTGGTTCGTGGCCGGAACCATTGCCGATGACCAAACCAACTCCTTGAGTTTTCGGTGTCTTACGCAAAACAATCCGTGAACCGGGTTCGCAACGCACCAGGTCGCCGTAGGCCGCCGTGTACCCCTCGAGCATGTCATCGACCAGGGTTTCAGGAGTGTTGATCAGTTTTTTCATGTGGCTTCCACGCTGCGCTTCAGGGTCTCGAGGATAAGCAGGATGGAGGTGGCTCCAGCGTCTGGACTTTCGACATGACCGGCGTTGACGTTGCGGGCTCGACCTTTGCGGGCCACCATACTGGCGGTGGCGGTCATGCCGCCTCGAGCAGCATTCACGACATTTTTGAAGACATCGGTGAGGACATCGGTATTGCTCGAGGTTTGAGCAGCTTCGGCAGCGGGCATCAGCGCATCGAGCATGGTGCGGTCGCCAGATGCAGCTTTGCCGAGTTTAACGATCATGGCGATGGCCGCGCTAAGTCCACTCGTGAACCCTTCGAGATCAAGTCCATCGTCCTCTGCGACCTTGCCGAGTTCGAGGAACAAACTCGAGAAGAGTGGCCCCGAAGCGCCACCAGCAGCGCGTCGCAGATTTGTACCAGCGGTCTCGAGCATTGTTCGTGCATTGTCACCATTTAGTCCGTCAATTGCTTGAGCGCTTGCCCGTAGACCACGCAACATGGTCGTGCCGTGGTCGCCGTCTCCAGCTTTCGCGTCGAGTTGATTCAATGACTCGAGGTTCGCCTCAAACACGTGAGGCAATTCGAGCAGCCAATGGCGCAAGGTGCTGGTTTCGAGTTTCACCATCCTTGCCCCCGCAGGTACTCGAGCGATGTTCGCAGGTCGGCATCGAGGTCACTGGTTGTGGCTCGAGAGACCCAGGTTCCCGTGTCACTGGCAACCGGTGTACCAGTGCGGGTAAACGCCTCGATCACGGCACGACCCGTGTAGTTGGTACGGCGCAAGGACTCGAGAACCGTCTGAAATGGCAGGCTGCCCGTCCCCGGCAGGCCACGGTGGTTTTCAGCCAGGTGAATATGGTTCAGTTTGTTGAATGCGGTAGCGATTCCAGTCTCGAGGCTCACCTCTTCGATCTGGGCGTGAAACACGTCCAAGAGAATTCCCACCCGAGCTGAGCTGGTCGCTCGAGCCATCTCGAGGGCAGTTGCATTGGTGGTCACGAGGTCCGTCTCGTAACGGTTGATCGGTTCGATCCCAAGGTCCACACCCAAGGCTTCGGCACGTTTGGCAACCACCCCCAGGCATTCCGTGGCTCGAGCCCGACGGTTTTCGAGGTCCACACCGGTTCGCTCACCCCACGGCGCATAGAGCACACCTGAGAGCAGTTGCCCGCCCGCCTCAGCGACCATTTCGAGGCAACGTTCGAGGTAGTCAACCCCGGCTGTCCGAATCGCAGGATCGTCGCTCGAGATGTCGCTGGTGGGTTGCAGCCCGGTCGTAAAGGTCAGTTCCACGCCTTCAGACTCGGCGGTTTGGCGCAGTGTCTCGAGCTTGTCCGGCAGCTTGCTGTAAAGCGAGATTTCGACCACCTCGCAACCTGCCGCGCGGGCTCGAGGAATCAAGGGCAGCGGATCACTCGCCCAGGTGTCCATGAAGTACCCAAGGTGAACACCAAGTTTCATGCTTGCACCTCGGCTTGCAGCGCCAGCTCGAGGGCGACCTCAAAAATCTCGAGGTTGGCGTGTTCGCGTTTGGCTTCGATCTCGGCAGGATTTTCGTCAAGGAAGGAGTGGTTGCGGTACAGCTCATCCCAGGCAAACACCATCGAGACGGCCCCCATGCCAAGCGTTTTCGCCACCGTGAGCACCGCCGATGTTTCCATGTCCACACCGAGATGGCCCTCGCGTTGCCAACCCTCAATGCGCTCTTTGGGTTGGGCGAACAGGGCCGAGGTGGTGATGAACTGCCCCGTGTGTGTGGTCAAGCCTCGGGCCTCGAGTGCTTGCCTGGCACGCCCGAGCCAGACTGGTGAGACCTCCGCCCAATCCGTGCCGCCGTAATACTGCGATGCACCCTCACCGATGCGAACCCGCCAGGGCAGCACAACATCGCCCGTCTGAATCTGCGGTTGGATCGCCCCGCACGAACCGATCATTATCGCCAAGCTCGAGCCGAGGCTGCCGAAGATGTGCACCGGCTCGACCGCTCGCGGCGCACCGTACACGCACGAGTAGAGCACGGCTTGATCGTGAAAAAACCCAAGGTGCATTTCCGGGAAGGGCAACTCGCGCACACGCTCGAGCCGGGCAAGACGCAGTTTGTTGCGTTGTTGCTGCCACCACGACCCCTCGAGGATCATGGCGGCGGGAACCTCGTGCTTGCCGAGACCAAGGGATTTGAACAGGGGTGCAGCCTCGAGCTTCATTAAGCGTCCAACATCCTGCGTACCGTCTCAGCGATTCGGGCGGGTGAGGGCAGGTACGCATCCTCGAGTGGCGGACTGAACGGCACGGGCGTGTGTGGCGCAGTGATACGACGAATCGGTCCTTTGAGGCTGTCAAAACCATGCTCGGCGACAATCGCAGAGATATCCGAGGCGAGCCCGCAACGCGGGTACGATTCATCCACGATCAGCAAATGTCCGGTCTTGCCGACCGACTCGAGAATTGCGTTTTCATCCAACGGCGAATACGTGCGCGGATCAATCACCTCGACCTCGATGCCGTCACGCTCGAGCAACATCGCCGCCTCGAGCGCGAAGTTGACCATGCGTTGCACGCCAACAATGGTGATGTGTTTCCCAGCCCTGGCGATGCGAGCTTTGCCCAGGGGAATCGGCGTGGTGTCTACTGACACAAGACCAGTGGTCATGTAGAGCTTCTTGTGCTCGAAGAAAATCACCGGGTCATCGTCTTGAATCGCGGCGATCAGCAATCCCTTGGCATCGGCGGCGGTGCTCGGTGCCACCGTCTTCAGGCCCGGCACGTGCGTGTAGACCGAGTACATCGTCTGCGAGTGTTCGGCTGCCGCCCGAAAACCTGCGCCAACGACAGTGCGCACCACCATTGGTACGCGCTGCTTGCCACCGAACATGTAGCGCATCTTCGCCGCCTGGTTGAGCAACTGGTCGTAACAGACCCCGACAAAATCGGCGTACATCAATTCGACAATAGGCCGCATACCGGTCATGGCCGCACCGACAGCGGCACCGAAAAAACCGGCCTCGGCGATGGTCGTGTCGCGCACGCGCTCGCGCCCGAAGCGTGTCGCGAGGCCCTTGGTCACTCCGAACGGTCCGCCCCAGGCATCCAAGCCTCCCTGGTCGTCGCGGCCTGCACCGCCCGCGATGTCCTCGCCCATCATGATGATGCTCGGGTCAAAGTCCATCATTTGCATCAGGGCTTCGTTGATCGCGTCCTTGACGGTCAGTTCACGCATGCCGACCTGCAATGTTGCAACTTCAGGGGTAACTGACATAGACATCCTCGAACACCTCCTCGGGTGTGGGCCACGGGGCTTGTTCGGCCAACTCAAAGGCTCGAGCGACCGCAGCATGAACGCTTTCTTCGATGGCGTCGAGACGTGAAGCGCTGAGACCTCGTTCTTCAGCCTGGTCACGAAAGAGTTTGGTTGGGTAACGCTCTCGAGCCTTCGCCATTTCCGCAGCGGGTTGATAGGTTTGCGTGTCGCCCTCGTACTGGCCGGAAAAGCGGTAGGTCAGGAACTCGAGCAGGATCGGACCATTGCCCGCTCGGGAGTATTCAACGGCTTCTTTTGCCGTTTCGTAGACCGTCACCACATCCATGCCATCGGCCCGTTTGGCGGGCATGTTGTAGGCGCAGGCCATGTCGGCAACCGTCTTGGTGTTGAGGTGATACTCGGTCGCGGTGGCTTCGGCATAACCATTGTTTTCGCAGACGAGCACCACCGGTACGTTCCAGAGTTTGGCCAATCCTGCACCCTCGTGAAAGACACCTTGATGCACCGCACCATCACCAAAAAATGGCACGGCCACCCGAGGCCAGCCTTTCATCTTTGCGGTCAGGGCCGCGCCGACCGCCACCGGAATACCAGCCGCAACAATACCAAACGAACCGAGCATGCCCTTGCCAAAATCGCTGATGTGCATGCTGCCGCCCTTGCCCTTGCAGATGCCGGTGGTGCGTCCGTAGACTTCGGCGGCCATCGCCTCAATCGAGACACCCTTGGCAATCGCGTGCGCATGATTGCGGTAGGTTGAGCAGATCCAGTCCTCCGGCTCGAGGGCCATCATCACGCCGGTGGCGACAGCTTCCGACCCAAAACCGGTGTGCGCGTAGCCTGGAATCAGGTTTTCTTTGGCGAGGTAGGCGATGCGTTCATCGAAGACTCGAATCGTCATCATCGTCTGGTACATGCGCTCGAGCAGATCCGTGTTCATGGTTTCCCCCTGGCGTGCGCCTGAAGTTTGAAAAGCAGATCCCGGAAGATGCCGTCGCGGTCCACGCCGTAGGCTTCGCGCATCAGGTGACGGCCCGGACCGGCATCCTCGTAAAATCGGTCATCGGTCAGGATCGGCGATGGCATCAGGTCGGATGGCACCCAATGGTGGTTGAGCAACCAGGCAATGTTGATCAAATCCCACATGATCCAGGTGCGGCCAAAAAAATCTTCGCTGCTGCGATGCCCATGCAGCGGGTTGTTCATGTACAACCAGTAGAGGTAATCGCCAATCGCACCTTGGCCCTTAACCCACAATTCCATTTCGGGCTGCGAGATTTTCAGTTGCGCCCCGACCTGATAGCCGGGCAAATAGACGAGCGGCACGCCACAATCAAACAGCATCTGCGAGGCGATCAAATCTTGCTCAAGGTTTAACGAATGCGTGGTGCGTTTCGAGACCGATGGGTAACTGGCGGTCCAGACAACCACGATGTGTTCAATGATTTTTGGCTCGAGCAGCATCGCGGACACGACGTTGGTCAACGCGCCGATGGCGACCACGTAAAGAGGTCGGTCGGATGGGGCCAGGGCTCGAGCGATCAAGTGCCGTGCGGCGGGACTGTCCACGGGTTCCGTGATGGATGGCAGAAACCGATCCGAGCCGCGAAACACGAGGTCGTCGGCTGGTTGCCCGATCTTCTCGAAGATTGTCAGCAGTTCCTGGTAGCTGCGTTCCATGCCAACACCGGGCGGATTAAACAAGGGCTCGAGTGCATCTGGACCTTCTTTCTCTTGCTTCTCGAGCCAACCGGCAAAGGTCGAAACCAGCGCGGCATCGACACCTTGCGGTTGTGACAGCGAACGCTTGACCTCGCCTGCCCGTCGGAAATCTTCAAGCCACAACCCGAACGAGAATGGCGTGGCGTACACCCCTTCAATCTCGAGCAGATTTTGTGAAAGCAGTGCCCAGGCCAATGTGGGTTGATCGTCAATCTCGTTTTTCGCGTCGGTGTCAATCACCACTCGAACCCGACCTGCGGGCAAGGCCAGACGCTCGAGGCGCACAGCATCCTCGAGTTTCGGAAAGCGTTCCAGGGCGGCCTGGTAGGCGGGATCAGAACGGCTGTACTGTGAGCTTGCCATGTGAACCTCCTGGGTGTGCGCTTGGTTCTCGAGCGAGAGCGGGCCGATCAAGTTGAGGCGTAAACTTTATCTGCACTCGGGACCGGGGCACCGAGTGGCCACAAACGTTCTGCGGGCAATTGCACCAGTACCTCATCGCCGACCTGATAAGGGCTTGAAGGATCGGCGGTGAGTTGCAACTCGAGACCGTTCGCCTCGCACCAATACCGTTTGTGCGTGCCGAGGTACATCTGATCCTTGACCCGAGCCCGTGCGGTGTTCGTGCCCGGTTCGCTGGTGAAGCGCAAACCCTCGGGTCGGATCGTCAAAAGCACATCACCATCAGATACGTCTGTGCTCAAACGCAACGCACCAATCGCTGTCTCGACAAGGCTGCCGTGCATGATGCCCTTGATGAAGTTAACCCCACCAAAGAAGCGGGCCACCACCTCGTCTTGCGGGTGATCGTAAAAACCTTGCGGCGTGTCAAACTGCCGCACCACACCCTCGCTCATCAGGGCAATGCGGTTGGCGAGCATCACGGCCTCTTCCTGATCGTGGGTGACAAAAATCATGGTCGTGCCCAACTCGCGTTGAATGCGCAGGATCAACTCGCGCATTTCCACACGCAGGCTGGCATCGAGCGCACTTAAGGGTTCGTCCAAGAGCAGCACTCGAGGTCGGGTGATCAGGGCGCGGGCCAGCGCGACACGTTGTTCTTGGCCGCCGGAAAGCTGTCCGGGGCGACGGCTTTCGTACCCAGGCAAACGCACCAACTCGAGGATTTCGGCAACCCGGCCTTTGAGGTCATCGCCTCGGCCTTGCATGCGCAGGCCAAAGGAAACGTTGTCAAGGACATTCATGTGCGGAAACAGCAGGGGTTTCTGAAAGACCATCGCCACGTTGCGACGTTCGGGCACAATGCCGAGGATTGATTGATCACCAATGCGAATGTCACCCGAGGTCGGATCGATCAACCCCGCAATCATCCGCAAGGTCGTGGTCTTGCCACAGCCGCTCGAGCCGAGCAGTGCGACCAATTCACCAGACTGAATCTCGAGGTTGACACCCTTGACGACGGCATCTGGGCTGCCCGCGTAACGTTTGGTCAATTCTTGAAGATGGACGGTGCTCATGCTTTGAAGCCTCCAACGCTGCTGCCCGCCGAAAGAAAGCGTGCCGTCAAGACCAGCACCAGAATTGCCGGGGCCACAAAGACAAGGCTGGTGGCTGCCGTGATCGCGTAATCGCCACCTTGGGCGAGGCTGAAGAGCAGCAATGGCAAGGTGATCACCTGACCGCCACCAATCAGTAAGGTCAGGATGTACTCGCTCCAGGAGACGAGAAAAGCGAACAAGGCACTGACGACAATGCCAGGCAGGATACCCGGCAAGGTCACGTACCAGAGCGTTTTCAGCGGCGAGGCCCCAAGCACTCGAGCCTGTTCCTCGTACTGCACCTCGAAGTTGGCAAAGACACCGGCCAACAGCGTCACCGCATACGGCGTCACCGGAATCAGGTGCGCGATCACCACGCCCCAGAAAGTGTCGGCCAGCCCGTAGCGAATGAACATCACGTGGATGCCCATGACGACCGCCATGCCCGGCACGATGGCTGGGGCCAGCACCAAGAATTCGACAAGCGCCTTGCCTTTAAACCGGTACATGCCGAGTGCACGCCCGGCGGGAATGGCGATGATTGTGGCCAGCACCGTGACCGTGCTCGAGAGCAGCAAACTGGTCAGCAAACTCGAGAGCACCCTCGAGCTGGGCGAGGCCAGATACTCCCAGGCCCGCAAGCTGTACTCGGTCGGGGCGAGGGCCGGGTAAAACCAACGCAGGCTGAACGACCAGAAAAAGAGCGGCAAGAACGGCACGATGATCGACAGCACAATGCCGATGAGCACGCCGCCGCGCAACCACAGCACCAGGGTCTCCTCGCGGTTGGGCTTACGAACAACAATTGGACTCGAGCCGGTGGCCTGCATCATGACCTCACAAAGCGCCGCGTCAGGCGGGCGTAGACGTAAACCAGCACGGTGATGAACACGGCCACGATGACACTCATCGCCATCGCGTCGCTGCGGGCATTCAAATCCACATCCGAGTACGAACGGAAGGCGAGTACCGAAAGGGTGGTCGGTGCGGTCGCCGCCAGCAAGTACGGAATCTCAAAAGCCCCAAACGAAAAGGCAAAGACGATGATCGAAGAGGCCAACATGCTCGGCATGACGCTCGGCAAGATCACGTGCCGCAAACGCTGCCAACGGTTCGCGCCGAGCGTTTGTGCGACCTCCTCATGGCCCATGCCGAGCCCCGCAAGGGCGGCCAACACGTTGATGCCAATGAACGGGGTTTCCTTCCAGACGTACTCGAGGATCACACCAATCGCCCACGGGTCCTGCACCAAGGCCGGAAAATCCGCTGGTCCACCCGTTAAGCCCACCGCGTGCGTCAACCTCGAGAAATAGCCACTTTGCGAGAACAACAACAGCACCATGATCGCACCGACCGTGTGCGGGATTGGCAGATTCAATTGAAACAAGAAGGTCATGAACTGCCTGGCCCGCTGCACCCGCCGCAACACGAGCGCACAGACGATGGCCAGCACACTCGAGATCAGTGTCGAAGCCAAGGCGATCCACAGGGTCAACAACAATGACGAACGAAACGAGCGGCTGTTAAAAATATTGCTGTACGCATCAAAGTTGAAATCGTACTTTTCGATAAACGGTAAGTAATTGAAACTCTGAAGCAACCCGAAGGCCAGGCCACCGAGGAACAAAAACACGATGACTGCCAGCACGGGCGCGAGCATCAAGAATACGCGGGGCCTTTCCGTCACAGTTGACCTCTTTTTGCGTGGATCGAGAATCGATTGAGTAAATCCAGTTGGAAGTCCGCATGAAGTGAACTCGAGCCTGAACCATCACAAGATCTCGAGAACCCCTCGTAGGCTGCGCTCTTGAGCGCACCGTCCTGCAAAACACATTTCACGTTTTCGTCATCCGCTTTCATTGCTGGAGGTCAGTTCAAAACCGACGATCAAGAGCGTTCGTTCAAACATGTTCGAGTCAGGAGGCTTCATCAAATCTCGATCTTTTGTGGCGCAGTGCGCTCTTGATCACACCCTATGTGCTCGAGGCTTTTTGTTGTGGGGACGAGGTGGAACTCGCCCCCACTGTGGATCAGCAATTTCGAGTCCTCACTGTCCGAGGACGTTGGTCTTGAAGCCATCCTGAACGCGCTTGTCGTAATCGGCGACAACATCACCAATCGCGGCAGCGGCGAGCACACCGGGAGCCAGCGTGTGTGGTCCAGCCACGAGTTCCTTGGCGAGCTTGGCCTTGTCATTCGCGTCGAGTTTGTTGGCATCAATGCCGAGCCCGTCACCCCAGACCTTCGGTGTGGCCTTCATCACTTGCAGGTCTGGATCAAGAATCGTGTTCGCCAGCACCAGCGCTGCCGCTTTCGAGCCGGAGTTGTACGGGATCGCCACATAATGGAAATCCGCGACCGTGCCCGCATCAAACAGGTACAGCCTCGAGCTGGTCGGCAGTTTGCCCGAAGCGACCTCGGCGGCAATGCCACCTGGGGTTTGGGTGAAGGTGAAGTCCACTTCGCCGTTGGCGTACAACTGGTTCAGGTCAGCGATGTCCTTGGGGAAGGTCTCGCCTTTGCGCCACAAGAAGGGTTTGATCTCCTTGAGGTATGCCCAGAGTGCCGGTGACTTCTCGTTCCAGACTTTCTCATTGAAAGCCCCATCAAAGGCATCGCGTCCGCCGGACAATTCAAACAGGATCATGCGCAAGAAGCGGTTGCCATAGAAGGCGGGTGGAGCCACGAAGGTGAAGCGCCCAGGGTGCGCTTTTGCCCAGGCCAGCAGTGCTTTGAAGCTCTTGGGCGCATCGGCTTCCTTGACTCGAGCGCTGTCGTAAACGTACTGCCATTGCGCACTGCCCCACGGTGATTCGGAACCTTGGACTGGGAAACCGAAGTCGTTGGCGACGGCTGGATTCTTCCAGTTGACGTATTTCGCGTTGGGTATTTTTTCGGCCCAACCCTCGAAGAGAAGCTTGCCTTGCTTGGCGGTCTTGAAGTTCTCGCCGTTGATCCAGATCAGGTCAATCGAGCCACCTGCGTTTTTGCCCGCTTGCTTTTCGCCAAGCACCTTGTTGACGGCATCTGCGGTGTCGGTCAAAGGCACGCGCTTGAGGGTGACGCCCAGTTTTTTCAGGGCCGCACCATAAGAGTCATCAACGAACTTGTTGATGTTGTCCGCGCCACCCCACATGAACCAACTCACCGTTTGGCCTTTGGCTTCGGCGAGCACATCATTCCAACTCATGGTGGCGAGGTCCTTGTCCACGGTTTTACCAGATTGCAACAGGGCCGTGCTCGCAACCAGTGCGGCACCCACGGTCAATCCGGTGACGAGAAACCATCGTGCGGTCTTTGCCATACGCTTACCTCCATCGAACTCAAGTGTTGAATCTTTGCCTCCCTGATCGCTGTTTTTCAACTCACCTCCTTTGAACGGATCGTGAAATCACGCCGTGATTGGCGCAGTGGTTGGCGCAGTGGTCTGAAGCATCCGGTAGAGCCGTGCGGGAACCGTCAGTGCGAGTGTTTGTTGCACTGGCTCGAGGCGTTCGGCGGTAACGAGGTCTTTTAGTGTGGTGGTCGGGCCATGCAATAGCACGTTGATGTCTTTTTGGTGCGGGTTGGTCAGGATCACCAGGTCAATCTCGGCTCGAGAAAGAACCCGAAGGTCAACATGCTTGTCGTCTTGCACCTCGAGCCTGTAGCGCTGCGTGACCCCGGCGGCTCGAGCCATTCCGGCGTAGAGTGTGCTGATACCCGGCTCGGCGTGACGGGCGTAGGCGATGTCGAGATGCGTGGCGGCGTAGTACGCGAACCCTTGCCCGTATCGATGCCTGACGAGTGCGGGTAAACCATCCTCGAAGTACCCGAGCGCTTGTGTGTCCGCCTCGAGTTGAATGGTTTCGCGGTGGTGTGCGCCGTGAACACTGGGGCTGTCCGCGAAGGCTCGAGCCTCCCCGCTGAGGCGAATGCAGACCGGTTCATCAACGACCTCAATGCCGGTTTCGATCACGCCATAGACGCGATCCAGACCCGCTCCGGGTCGCCGTGACAACCACCACCCGCGCTCGTCGGCCATCGGGCATTTGGCGCTGCCAACGAGCACACCGCCACCTTCGACGTAAGCGGCCAGGGCTTGGGCACACGCCGCATCCATAGCCACCAGCAGCGGTGCAAAGACGATCTTGTACGCCTCGAGTTGACCAAGTTTGATCTCTTTGGGCGAGACGAATTCGACGGGAATCCCAGCAGCCCAAAGCGCCCCGTAAGCCCCGCGATACGCCTCGAGCAAGAACCGATCCTGTTCGACACCGTGCAGGTGAATCGCACTCTCTCGGGAATAGATCATCGCCACCTGCGCGGCTTCGGGTTGCGCATTGACCATCAAGTCCTCATGCTGGCTGATGGTGCGCGAGAGGTCGCGCAGTGCCTCGGCAATCCGTGTCGGCTGGCCCTCGAGATCAGCGGGCGCACCCCAATGTACTGGCATCGGTGGACATTCGCGCCACGGGTGAAACGAGAGTTGCTTGGCACCATGTGCCAAACCCTGCACGGCGAAACGCACCACGTCCTCGGCACTGGTGGCCGCGTCCGGTCCCATGTAGAAACCGTCTATCGGGCCACCTTCCATTTCGGGCAACCAAAAGTCCTTGCCGTGGTGCTTGGCGATGCTGTAGGCCAGCGAGAGGTAATGCGAGACGTACTCGGGTTGCTTGAGGTGTCGAGCAGCAATCCCCGGATACAGGTCATAGCCAATGCAGTCGGCAGTTTCGGCCACCAACCACTGATCGAGTCCGGTGTGAACCCCAAAGTGATCGTTGCCATGCAAGACGAAGGTGTTGACCATCGTCAAATGCTCGAGGTCCACCTGACGGATCGTGTGGTGTTCCCAGCACAGGAAATCGGCCCAGTTCCGACTGCGAAATTTGCACCAGTCAGCCCATTGACCGTGAATGCCCCAACCTCCCGGTGCGACCCGTGGGGCTTCAACCTCGGCCCAGTCATCGAAGGCAATGTTGGTTGGCAAGGCCATCCAATCGTGGTTGAGGCGCTCGAGATCACCGGCGTATTTTTCTTGTAGCCACGTGCGAAACGCCTCGAGCGTGCACGGATTGTAATCAAAGTGCGGCAGACTGCCGCTGGGTGTGGTGATGAATGGATAACCGGGTTCGTTGTTGATCTGCCAGCCGTGGAGCATCGGGTGCGTTCCATAGCGGGCCGCCAACGCTTGAATGTGACGCTCGAGTTCATGCCGATAGCCGGGATGGTTGATGCAACACCAGTTCCACATGGCCCCGCGCGGGTAGGGTTGGTTTTCGCTCGAGATGATCCGCACGTCGGGGTATTTGCGGGCGATCCAGGCTGGCGGGCAAGCGCTGCCCGTACCGAGCAGGATGCGCACACCCTGCTTTTCGCACTGCTTGAACAGACCGTCCAACCACGACCAGTCGTACTGGTCCTCGCGCACCTGCAAGCGGTCCCAGCCCCCGAGCAGTTCGGCGGCGCGGATCAGGGTAACACCATGATTGGCCATGTTGGCGACATCCCTGGCCCAGTCTTCAGGCTGGAAATAAACGGGATAGTAACTCATCCCAAACGGGTAGAAGGCGTGACTCACGTTCGCCTCCGCACGGTTCTCGAGCCGAATTGCAGGTGGTCACGGTACGGCACGGGTTCGATCGGGTTCATGCCCGTCCAGGTGGCCAGTTCGAGCAGCGCCCCGGCATGATGCCCGCGCCCAACAATGAAGTGATGCTCGAGCCCTTCGACCATCGTGGTGTTGACGAAATCCTCGAGCAAGATTGGTTCGCCATTCATTTTGAAATTCTTGACCCAGCCACGCGAGCCCTCGAAGCCTCGAGAGCGTCCCTCGACGATGTCGGCCTCCATCACCAGCAGCTGTTCGGCATCGTTGCAAATGCGGGTGATCGTCACCGGTTGCGGCCGGAATTTCAAGTCGGCCACGACACCGGCTGGTTGCGCGTCCGGGTCTTTGCGCCCGAGCGTCGAATGGTTCTTCCAGGTGATGCCATCGTCATCGGCGAAGCGTGCCGGACTGACACCGCAGTGCCACATCAGCACCGATTGGTCTTCAAGATCCACGTCGTTGATGTCAAGCATCATCGATTGATCGCAGTTGATTTCGTTGGTCATCAACATCGTGATCGCACCGACCACGTCGCCCTCGCAACTGACCGCCAGGCCATCGTGTTCGTTCAACCACGAATACGCCATGCACGGCGCAATACCGAGGTCGGTTTGGAATTGCGGCCAACAACTCACCGCCAGCGCGTCATAGCCATATTCCTCGCTGAACTCGCGCATGGCGATGTAGAGCGCACTGCCACGCTCGAGGTGTTCGCTCGAAACCTCAATTTTTTGGGCAACTCCAGCGAGCACAACCGCCTGTTCTTTCACCAGTTTTTCGGAGACGCGCCTCGAGCGTTCGGTCAGTTCACTCAACTCGTGCGGATGAACCCGAGTGCCGAGCCTCGCCTCGAGTTTGCGCTCGTCAAAAGCCAGGTTGTAAAACGTAGGCGCGAGATCGCCGACCCAACCGATCTTCGCCTGTTCGAGCCGTTTGATCGCTCGCAGAGCCTGCACGGTCAGGCGAAAGCGCGGCCCCATCCACGGGTGTTCAGTCGCGCCCCAAAACCACTTAAAGGGAATTGAGTGGTCTTTGAGGTATCGCGTCAGAATGCCCGCATTGAGGTTCAGGGATACGAGCGTGTTCAGCAAAATCGGGCCTTCGTGGGTCGGTTCTTCCATGCCCCATAAACCCAACCGCGCCCGTCCTTTGGCAAATTCGGTGATCACGTTGCCCATGGCAAACGAACTGTTTTGCACCAGCAGAAAATCCACACCTGCCGCATCCATCTGACGGCTGGCATTACGTGCATCCTCGGGTGTCACGACCGGTTCTCGAATCACTTCCAGGTCAAACTCGAGTTCCTTGGCAAACCCCTCGAGCCCAGCAATTGAGCGGTTGACCACGTCGTACTCACGCGCGTAGTAACTCGGCAAGTGCGAGGGAACATAACCGATTTTCAAGCGTGTGACGGACATGGGTTCTCCTACAGGTCTGGCGCACTGGCGCGACGACGCACCAGGCCAGTTTGCGGTACGCACCAGAAGGCACGTTCAAACAGCAGGGGCTCGCCAGTGTTGTTGTGAATCAGGCAAGATTTTTGCACCACGGGGCTGCCTTCGCTCACGCCCAGCAAGCTCGCGTCCGGTTCGGTCAGGCAGACCGGTCCAGTCGTTTCCTGACCGTGATCGACCACCAATCCAAAACGTCTCTCGAGCACGAAAAGGATTGATTGTTCGATGCCCGTTTCACGAAAATATGACTTTGATATGCCCGGCACGAAGCGGTGCGGAATGTACGAACGCACCAAGGCCGTTGGCACGCCATCAACGGTGCGCAAGCGCTCGAGAAACGCGATCTCCTCACCAGATCGCAAGCCCAGGGTCGTCTCGAGTTCCGGGTCACGCCGAACCATGCGCAGTTTCAGCAATCGGGTTCTGGGCACGCGACCTTCGCGCAGCATTTGCTCGGTGAACGAGGCCAGGCAGCTCCATTCTTCGGGTTGGCTGGAACGTACAAACGTACCGCGCCCGGCGTGCCGTTCGAGCAGCCCATCTTTGACCAAGTTCTCGAGTGCGGCCCGCACGGTGATGCGGCTGACATCGTAATGTCGTCCCAGTTCGGCCTCTGATGGCACGAGGTCACCGGGTCGCAAGTCGCCAGCACCGATCTGACGGCGCAGGGTCGTCTCGAGCTGAAGGTACAGCGGGACTTGACTGGATCGGACGACCGACACGATTGCCTCCGCGATCACATAAGTGGGTTGGTTGAGATTGTTATAACATTATGGCGAGAACGGGTTTCTGTCAAGGTCACTTGCTACTGAAGTTACGCAGCCTCAAGGAACTCGAGCGCATCAACCTCCTTCAACTGCAAACGCCCAGAAATGAGTCTGCGTCGCAACTTATACACACTGCATTTTCGAGTTTTTGCCAGTGACTCCAACCAGAAAAATCCCAACACACCAGCCGTCAATTGCGTCCGATACGACCGTATCCGACGCGCTTGAACGCCCTGCCAGCCGCATTCTTGCTTCTTGCTCACAAGACAGCACCTTGCGGGC
The DNA here is from genome assembly GCA_031418155.1 of Deinococcales bacterium. Classification (GTDB taxonomy): domain Bacteria; phylum Deinococcota; class Deinococci; order Deinococcales; family JAAFIG01; genus JANOWZ01. The sequence continues at coordinate 56 of JANOWZ010000152.1, read as the reverse complement.
TGTTCGCGCTGAGTTTGAACACGCAGCCCAATCTGGCGGTGAATTTCTCCAGGATG
>JANOWZ010000151.1:0-18502 GCA_031418155.1 Deinococcales bacterium | reverse complement strand
GCCTCCAGGTTCAGACCATGCCCCGCTTCGAGGGCTTTTGTGAAGACCAGCGGATCGAGTTGAGTTCGGATCGGCTCGAGGAATGACGCAAAGAGGTGATGCTCGATGCCCGCTGTGATGTTGAGGGTTCGGCGGTAGGTGTTGGCTGCCCCCCAAAGGTGCGCGGCGCGAAGCAACTGACCGCGTTGCGCTTGGATTGCGGCGAATCCCTCCAGGCAAACCGCCAGCGGTGGCGGCAGGGGAATCCGTTGCACCGCCCGCAATGCCGCCCGAAGGTGTGCGTCCGCCAGTCCGAGCCTGTGACCTGTTTGATGGCTGGTCTGATGCTCGGTCTGAAGCTCGGTGGCGTGATCGTCCGTGATGTGATCGTTCAATGCGACGGCGGCACCCGCCAGGTGTGCAAAGGCGATCAGGCTCAGTTCGCCGCTCGAAAGGGCCGCAGGCAGGGAAGTCTCGAGGTGGCCTCGGGCGCGTTCAAAATCCTTCTCGGCGATGGCGATGGTCGCCAGGACGTTCGAGGTGATTGTCGCCAGCCATGTGTCTTGCCGGTGCTGTGCATCGATCAGGTTGGCCTCGTGCAACGTTCGGGCCGCCACACGGTCGGTCGGACCGAGCGCCATGCCCAGCACGAAACGGGCATACCTCAAACCAGAGGCATCTCCGGCCCGTTCAAATTCGAGAACCGACTCTCGAGCGAGGCTCACCGCCTTCCCGAACGTGCCGCGCCGCAGGTACGCCGCGCTCTGTGCAAAGCCGACCCAGGCTCGGGCGACACCGGTCAGTTGCGCCGAACGGCTGGCCTCCTCGAGCAGTTCGAGGCTCGAGTAATCGGCTTTGAGCGGCCACATCCAACCCAGGTAACGGGCGAATTCACCGATCCGTTGCGCCTGATCGTGTGCCAGAAAGTGGCGCATTGCAGCCAGGATGTTTGAATTGCCGTCGCCAAGGCGTTCGAGCCAGGCGACCTGATCGCCACCGCTGCGCATTTCGAGGCAGGCGATTCTGGCCCGTTGAACTGCGTAATCGGCCAGGCGGAAGATTCTGCGCGACGAACTCGGGTGGATTGAACGTTCCGCCAGCCTCGCCGTCGAGATGGGGGCCAGTCAATTCGTGATCGTCGGTGGTGCGAGACCCACGACCGGACTGACCGATCACGAACAACAGGATCTGAGCGAAAGCTTGGATTGGGTGGCAGACATCGCCGAGGGCTACGGCTTGGGTGTCAGTTACGCACCCCACTCGAGCATGACCAAGGACACGCTTGACGTGATCCTGAAACGCTCGAGAATCGACTTCTGTCCGAACACCGCGCACCTCGCGGCGGGTGGTTACGATCCGGCAGCCCTGATCCACGAGTACCGTGATCGGATCAGGCACGTTCACCTCAAAGGCTTCAGTGCCGATTTGTTCACCTGTTCCGACCTCAGTGTGGGTACGCTAGATAACTCCGCCATCGTTCAAATCCTTGAGGACTATAGCTACCGGGGTTGGGTGATGGTTGAGGCCAACGGTTGCGACGGAAATCCGCGAGACAAAGCCATCTCGAGTTTGAAGTATTTGCGGGCACTCGAAACCATTGCGGATTGAACCATTCGCGGCGGATCATCCCCTATTGGATGACTCGAGCGGTCAGAAGATCTTGATCGCGGGTGATGCGATTCGAAAATGTCAATTCAGCTGGAACCTCGAGCCCGGTATTGAATCGGTGCGTCAGCGGGCGAAACTTGAGGTCGATTTGATTTGTTGCGATCACAGCACGGTGGTTCATGAGTCAGGGATTGTCGTTGCGCACCCTTGAGCACCTGTAGCACACCACCCCATGTCACTGCACTGCACGGTACGAATGCTCGAGATGGCCGGGTGTAAGTTCGACGCATCTTGAAAGACACCGAGCACGACACTGGGCATCACACCAAGCATCTTCCCGCCCGACTGCTCGAACGGCTTGATCAACTCGCGTACCTGATTGCCGGTTACGTGCTCGTTGCGGTGGCACTCGCCATCATCGGGTACTCGCTGGTCGCTTTCATCAACAAGTTAAAAGAAGGCTTCCTTGAGGCCAGCATCACCTTGATCAACGATGTCCTGCTGGCCTTGATCGTGCTCGAGTTACTGCGCACCGTGATCGGTTTCATTCGCGGTCAGGGTCAACCCAATGTCGCCGAAAGCCTGATTCCGTTCCTGGTGATCGGTGGCATCAGCGCCAGCCGACGCATTCTGGCGGTCGGGGCCAGCATCGGGGTCGAGGAGGCCAAAGGCACACTCGAGCCGGTACGCTTCTCGCAAGCGATGATCGAACTGGGCATCTCGGGCGGGTTGATCCTGGCGATCGGTGTTGCGCTGGTGATTCTGCGTCCGTACCTGAGACCGGCATCGGTGCGGGACGAAACGTAACCCGAGCCCAGAATCTTGAGCCCAGAATCTCGAGCCCAGAATCTCGAGCTTGCACGATGATCGTGGGTGGATCACAACGGTGTGTGATCGGGAGGTCAGGTGCCCGTATCGTGATCACAATTGAATTGTACGCCGTCCGATAGCGCCAATCCTCAAAAACAAAAATACTGATTGAACTACGGTTGTTCTGCGATTGGCGCGGATCACAGGTTGCGGCGAAATCATTCGCCGACCCCGACAATCAGTTCATCCAACACACCGCTCGGGCCATACGCTCGAGCCTGAGGTCACGCATGCCAAACATTGTTGAAGTCGCAGTCGCCGCCGGAAGCTTCAAAACCCTCGTCGCCGCCGTCACCGCCGCCGGACTCGGCGAGACGCTTTCCGGTCCAGGTCCATTCACCGTGTTCGCCCCAACCGACGAAGCCTTCGCCAAACTGCCCGCAGGCACGGTTGAAGGATTGCTCAAAGACATTCCAGCCTTGACCAAAATCCTGACCTACCACGTCGTCTCCGGCAAGGTCATGGCCGCCGAAGCTGCCAAGCTGACCAGCGCCACAACCGTACAGGGCGGAGAAATCAAAATCGACGCCAGCCACGGTGTCAAGATCAACGATGCGACCGTCGTTACGGCCGACATCGACGCCAGCAACGGCGTGATTCACGTCATCGATACTGTTTTGATGCCCGCGTAAACAAAAAACGGCACATATGGGCCTCGAGCACACATCTCCCGCTCGAGGCCGCCTATCTTTGGAATACCCCCAGGAGGTTCACCATGATCACCATCGACAAATCCATCGACATCAAAGCCCCCATCGCGCAGGTCTACACCTTCTGGCAGAACTTCGAGAACTTCGCCGAATTCATCGGCAGCGTCGAATCGATCAAACGCACCGGTGAGAACAAAAGCCATTGGGTGGTGCTCGGACCGTTGCGCACCAAAGTCGAATTTGACGCGCTGACCACCGAGAACATTGTCAACGACTCAATCAAATGGCACAGTATCCACGAACAGGACGAAGTCGAGCAAGTCAAAAGCGAAGGCAGCCTGACATTCAAAGAAGCCGATGGCACAACACACGTGCATTTGACCTTCAGTTACGAACTGCCGAACGCGATTGCCAACAAAGTTGCCGAAACCATGAACGCGCTCGGCTTTCCGCAGAAAGATTTCGACAAGGGCCTCGAGACGATTAAAACGAAGATCGAGGGCGAAGCGTAAGAATTTCAGCTTGCTGAGTCGCAGGCCCTCGAGACGTGCGGGTTTTGTCCTGGCACGAGCCTGCGAATGGATCGCGTTTGTTCATGGGGTTGCTCAATGGTCATCTTTAAGACCGACCGAAGTGTAACCCCATCCCGTGCAACAGGTTCAAGCCTTCAAGCGTTTGAGTTCCTCCGCCAGCGTCCACAACGCCCAGTTCAAACGCATGTTCTCACTGATTCGGAACCTCAAATGCCAGCACCCAATCGGGGGCCGAGATTGGCGTGCTGAACAGGCGCTCGCCCGTCGCGGAAAACGTGCCGATACCCTCAAGTTGGCCATTGCGCGGATCGAACCAACTGGCCTTAACGTGCTCGCCCGCCAACGGCTCGAGGTTGATTCGTAGCGTCTGGCTGTTGGGCACGTAGACTGCCAGCCTGTGCCAATCCAAATCGCGTGCGGCACGAACGTGGCTGGCCCCCTCACCGACCGCCGAGCGAATCACCTCCTGCGCAGGTTCACGCAAAGGCAAGAATGCCTCGAGCCAGCGTCGCATGATGCCGACCTGTAACGCGCCGGGACGGTGGATTGCCTCGAGCCAGGTGCGGTCCGCAAAATTGATGTTCTCGCGGCCCGGTGCGAGGTACTGCCAGACGGCGTGGTGGCCGTAGGTCACGCCCGCAGCCCCGGCGAGCACGCCGCGCCAGCATTGCTTGCGCACGTCATGGTCCCGGAAGTACCCGTTGGCCGGGTCGTAGCTGGGCCAGGGATTGACCGGGTGATCCTCGTAGTTGGCCTCGGCATCGAGCACGGGTTTGGCCGGAGTGCGTTGCAGGTCATCAGTGATCCAATCCCAAACCGGCAGGTCTTGTCCGCCTCCGTGACCGGACTGCACGGTGTTGAACATCAGCCACGGTTCGTCGTGCAGGCTCAGGCTGGTGCGGTTCTGGACCCCTCCGGCGGTGTGATAGGTGATCAGTGCCTCGGGGCTGTGCTCGAGAATGCCCGCCGCCATACCTCGCCAGATTTCCCGGAAGTCCGCGTACCCGTTCGGGTATTTGTCGCTGTGATAAACGGGGGCGCGATCACCACCAAGCATCCAAATCAGGTTGCTCGCGCCCATGTAGCGTTCGGCCAGCCACGCGCCGTAGATTCGGGCGTTGTCGGGATCGAAGATCACCGGCCCGCCGCCCCAGCCAGGCGTGACTTTATCGGCCCAGGTCGGCAGCAGCGCAATGTGCAGCCCGAGCCGTTCGGCCCGCCCGAGCACCCAGTCGAGCAGCGTCCAGTAGTCCGGGTTGGGTGTGGGTGGGTTCTTCTCGAGCAGCGGCGTTTGACCCAGGGCGTTGGCGCGAAGTTCACCCTGTTCGCTCAGTCCGACCACCTGGATGACGTTAAAGCCCTGTGCGGCGCGAATCTCGAGGTAGTGGTCAATCTCGGGTTTGGTCAGGCGTTGCAGCAACTCCCAGGCGCTGTCAGCCAGCCAGAAAAAGGGTTGCGTGGTGTTGCGGGTCTCGAGTCGGTGTCCGTTCACCCGCAGCCGTGGCAACTTGCGGTCGCCGCCGAGGGGAAGGTTGGGTTGGGCCGAGACACGCATGGATGCTCCTTGAATTGTGGCGCTTGAAATTTGGCGGATGTCCGGTGGGCCTGCGTCGGATTCGCATGACCCATCCATCCGTTTTGGCTGTCTGCTCACTGTACCAAGCGTGATCTTCTTCAAGAACTGAAGTTGAAACTATTGGAGATTTTATGTGATGGCTGTCCATCCTGTTCGCCATCCTGTTCGTTTGCAGGCTCCGCCCGACGGTCCGCCAGAAGATGGTCTCGAGCCCCGCCTCGGAGGATGCCTCGAGTTTGAAATTTGTCCCCATCATCGGATCACTGCGAACTCGAGTGTGTTGGCACGATTTATTCTCAGGTGGTTTGCATGGCGTGCTCATCGCGTTTTTGCAGGCCGCAACCCAGTCGTAAGTGACAAGCCTGTAAGACATAAAATTGAACAATGAAAAAACGATTTTACCACTGGAGGAAACCTCTTGAGCCTCAAGCGTCCCCCCGCATTGACCGTACTGACCATCTCCATCCTCCTGAACGCCTGCTCGAGTGGCAACCCAACAGACCCGCCCGCCGACAGCCCGCACGCCAATCCACCCGCGATCACCAACCCAAACACCAGCGTCGGCACGACCGGCCCGGTCTCGAGCGATCCGAAACAGATTTACGCGACCGCACTCGAGATGTGGCGCAGACCCATCCCCAAAGGTTCCTGCGCCGCCTGTCACGGCGCAGACTTCTTCGACCTGGCCCGCATCGGCACCAGTGACGATACATTGCGCCGTCGCGCCCTGGGTGACACCGCCACGCAAACCGAGGCCGAATCACTGGTGCTGGCGGTGCGGCAAATGCGGTTGGACCAGAAAATACCCAAGACCAACCCGCTCGAGTTCCGACCGTTCCAACCCGGCGGCGCACCGCTGCCCGGAAACACCGCAATCGGACGCGACATCAATTTCGGCAAGCAACTCAAAACCATCACGCCGACACTGATGGGCCTCAGGGTGGATTCGCTCGCCAAAGCGCAGCAATCTTGCAGTGAACTCAACGGCATCCATTTGCGGACCATGCCGACCGGAATTGTTTACCCACACTGGTCCAGCGACCTCTTTAACGGCAAAGAATTCGGCACGATGAACGACTGGGTGACGGATGCGCCACGCGAACCGACCAATGCGAACCGTGCCGCATGGCTCGCTCTGCAAACCCAGTACCTCGAGAATCCCACGGACGAGAACTTCTGGAAGATGTACTCCAAAGTGGACACGTTCACCGCGCCACTGCCCAACACCGGTTACGGCGCAACATTGTTCACACTCGAGAAATTCAAGAGCGCCTTGATCGGTCAACACATGATGCGTGAACAACTCAAGCCAAGCAGCAATTTTGCCAAAGGGACTCTGGCATTCTCGTACCTCGAGAAACCCGAATGGAAAGCGATCATTCCCTTCACCGAGGAGATCCCCGGCGGGCAAGCACTCTGGGAAGTGGGCGACAAGGGCCGCACGGTGGTTGGCGCGAACAACGATGCTGATGGCGTGCTGCTCGCCAATAATGCTCGAGCCAAACTGAGCACAGCCAAAAATGGTTTTCCGCAATTCGCAGTCGAAAGCATCCCCGCCGACATGCTCGGTGATGTGCACGAGGAACAGATTCGGCTCGCCTGGTTCTGGATTGGCTTCACCTTCAACCCGAGCCTGGATCGGATCAGTGGCAGCAACAGCACCAAGGTTGGCGAGTACATGATCGGCAGTCTGCTGGCGCAGAAGATGCACCTGCACAACACCTTCTTCACGCAGGCGCGACTGTGCGCCAAAGGCTTGCTGCCGGAAGCGAATTACAAAAGTCCGACGTACTTCAAACCCAACTACGGCTACTTCATCGGCTACAACCGCGAGGTCATCACTTGGGACACAAACAAGGGCGACCCGGTGATTCCGAGCAATCAGAAACTCGAGCAGCAAGACTTATGGCACACGTTCACCGCGAATGCGTTCCGCTCGAGTTTGTACCTGTACTTGGGGGCGGTCAAAGACCCAACGAACCTGGCACTCGAGAAAACTTGGACCGCCGGGAAGGACGGTGTGATGGGTGTGAATCCGGCGAGCGGATTGAACGATGACCGTTCACCGATCCCACCGATCAGGAATCATTTGGCGTGCTACGAACCGCAACACTCGAGCGCGGATATGCAGTTGTTAAAAGAGGTTGAAATCAAGTTGAGCCTGCCGCTCACGACGAGCATGATCTGCGATGCGAAGTACAAACCGTTGCAACCCTGAACGAAAATTCGTTTTTCAACTCGAGCCGCCATTCCTGCGCGGCTCGAGTTGGTGATTTGACATGGAACTCCTGATTCTGGGCGACACGAACTTTGTCAGGTTGCACATGACGCAAATCGCCATCCCCGACCTCGAGCCGGTCATGGGCAAGACCCACAGATCGATCATGGCCCGAAGGCGCTTGAGGGGGCCGTGAGTGCCGGTCAAACCCGTGTGACCGGCTCGAAGTGACCGGCTCGAAGTGACTGCTCGAAGTTACTGGCTCGAGTACAAGACCGGATTGAGCGGACTCGCCGCCAGGTCTCCGGGCCGACATCCGGGCAGCCAGGTCGCCAGGTCGTTCTCGCGGTTCTTGTGGTCCGCCGCACCCACCCGTGTGTCTTCGGCCATGTAGATCACCGTCATGACCTCGCGCCTGAAGGTGCTCGAGGGATTGCCGGGAGCGCAGTGCAGCACCCAGCCGCTGTGAAAGGTGGCGTCCCCGGCGTTCATCGCGCCGTAGGTACGCGGCTCCCAACCATTCTCGCGCACGAACGCCCCGAAGGTGTTTTGCGAGTGCTCGCTGATCGGCAGGTCGCCGAGGTAGCCGCGCACGTGCGATCCGGGCGCGAAGGTTAGCGTGCCGATCTCCTCGGGAATGTCCACCAGCGGCATCCACATCGTGATCGTGCGGTCGGTGTCCAGCGGCCAGTAGTGCTGGTCCTGATGCCAGGGCGTGATACCACCGCCGGGTTCTTTGAACAGCGCCTGATCGTGGTACATCCGCACACCCGAAACACCCAGCAGTTCGGCGGCAACTTTGGCGAAACGCCGGGCGAAACTGAAACGTTTGACCGCCTCGTCGCGGGTCCAGAGGTTCATGGTTTGCAAGAAAGCCATGCCGTAGGTGTCTCGCTCCTCGAGCGGACGGGTCTCCTGGTTGAAGCGTTCGACCGCCGCGTTGATCGGGCCACGGTAGGCATCGATCTCGTCGTGGCTGGCGAGGCCACGGACCAGCGTCACGGCATCGCGTTGAAATCCGGTCACGTGTTCCGGGGTGAGGGCGTACTCGCTCGAGAGGTCGGGCAGGTTCGTGATCTGTGTCATTGCAGCCTCCTAAATGTTGAGTGCGAATGCTGGCTTGTCTCGAACTTCAGGCGTTCACCTCGAGTTCTGTCGGTTCCGATTTGGGTTCATCGTCATCCTCGAAAACCTCGAAGCCGATTGCGCCCAGGAATTCCTCGGCGAGCAGGGCACTGCCCGCCCGGTTGAGCGTGAAGGTATTGCCCCAATCGCTCGGGATGGTGCAGGACAACACACGGTCCAGGGCACGTTGAAACGGCACGAAACACAGGCCCAAATCATCGGCCAGTTTCGCCACGCGTGCCCGGTACGCGGCGAGCCGCGCGATCTGCTTGGGCTCAAGCGCAGACGGTTCGCAGAGGATGATTCGAGCAGAAAATCGGTTCACGAGTGCGCGGTAATCGGACTCGAACCCGGTCAGGCTGAGGCCCCGCAAGCCGTCGTGCATCCCCAGACCGATGACCACCCAATCCGCCTCGAGCATGTTTGGCCCGAGCATGATTGGCCCTGGCGTGTCCGATCCAGGACGGGTCAACTCGAGCGCAGATGAGACCGTCAAACCGGGTGTGCAACGGTTCACAACCGACAGGTGATGGCTGGGATGGCGTGCGCGAATGCGCTCGAGGATTTGCGCCACCGCACCGTCCGGGCCCGTGTTGCTCAGGCGTTCGTCACCGATGAAAACGATGCGTTGCTGCGGTCGGAACAAGATCACGGTGGCGGCTCCTTGGGTTCATTTCTTTGGGTTAATCCTGCTCGAGTCAGATGTCCGAGTGTACCGATTCTCGGCCCCGGCGTCTTGCCGTTCTCGTGCTGCATTTTCTTCTATCCACAGGTCTGTGATGCCCCACTCAGTGACGGCCAACCCAGTGACGCACCAGCCCGCTGGCCCATCGAGCGATCAGGTCGTTGCGGATGCCGTGGGCTTGCTCGGCTGGTACGGCGAACCTTGGGTGATCGAACGCCTGCACCGGCACGGCGACATCGAACTGAACCTCGTCGCCAGCGGTGAACTGCACTACCTGATGGGCGGCTCGAGGCTAGTGATTCGTGCCGGAGAGGTCGAGGCGTACTGGGCGGTCACGCCGCACCGGATCATTCACTGCGAGCCGGACTCGAGGCTGGGCGTGCTGCACATCCCGCTGACCGAATTCCTGCGTTGGGAGTTGCCGCACGGCATCCGAACCAACCTGTTGCAGGGCGCTCAGCGGCGACGCAGCCAAAACGCCGAGTTCGACCACCTGCTGTTTCAGCGTTGGGCCGCCGACCTGCAACGCTCGAGCGTGCCCGCCCCGACGCAGGATTCGCTTCGGCATCACCGTGCCGTGATGCTCGAGGCAGAGGCGTTCATACACCGGTTCTTGACGCTCGAGGACGCGCCGGAGGCTGGCGAGACGCTCGATGATGCCCGCCGCTCTCAGGCCGAACGCCTCGCGCACCTGATCGCCGAGCGTCACACCGAACCGGTGAGCGCCGAGGTGCTCGCCCGAGCGCTCGGCCTCAACCCAAATTACGCGATGACGCTGTTCAAACGGGCGTTCGGCCTGACGATGCGAGAATTCTTGACGCAGCACCGCGTTGCGCACGCGCAACGGCTGCTCGTGACCGGCAACCTGAGCCTGTTGGATGTGCCTTCGATTCTGGCTTTCAGAGCCTCTCGAGGTTTTACGCGGTGTTCTCGCAGGATTCGGGGATGTCACCGGTCGCATACCGGCAACGCCACGGGCATTGAATTCAAACCCACCAACTACGTCCACCTCGAACCCCAGTGTGCCATCGCCTCGATGATCGCACCGAGCGCCCGTCCCTTTTCGGTCAGCGTGTATTCGACCCTTGGTGGAATCTCCGGGAATTGCACGCGCTCGAGCGCACCGTGAAGCTCGAGGTCACGAAGGCGTTCGGTCAGCGTTTTCGGCGGGATGTTTCCCAGGCTCGAGCGCAACTCACCGAAGCGTTTCGTGCCCATCAACAGGTCACGTAAGATCAGCGTGGTCCATTTGCCTCCGATGACCTCGAGCGTGCGTTCAACCGTGCATTCGGGTTGAAGTTGAATACGCATTTGATGTTTAAGCGTGACCGCTTCCGTTTTGTGTTTCGACTTTGTTTGAGTTGACGTGAGCGTGACATGTTTGTTCATAATGGGTAACGATAGCACCTTTTCGTAACTACTTCACAAAATGAACAATCACGTGTTGAATGGCTCCAGAGATCACACGATCTCAAGCCGCAACGCACTTCAACCCCACTCACGATCCGGGAAGCACACCGGATTTCAGGAGGTCGTATGTCATTGATCCTCACGTATGGTTCCACCGGTTCTCAGGGCGAACCCGTCGCCCGCAAACTGCTCGAGGCTGGGCATCAGGTCCGCGCCGTGGTGCGTCATCCCGAACGCGCCGCCGCGTTGCAAGCCAAAGGCGCAGAGATCGTTCAGGGAGACCTCGCCGATCTCGAGAGCTTGAAACGGGCCAGCCTCGGAGTGGATGCCATGTTTTTGATGCTGCCATTCAGTGCGCAGGGCAATCCGTTTGAACTGCTCGGCAATGCGCTCGAGGCAGCCCGTGCTGCGGGCGTGAAGTTCCTGGTCTTCAACACCGGTGGTCATCCGCCAGCATCACCGACTGGCATTCCGATGCTGGACTTTCGGATTCAACTCGAGCAATTCATTGCCGATTGCGGCATTCCGAATGTGATTTTGCGTCCCGGCGCGTACATGGAAAACTTCCTCGGCCCGTGGTGTCTCCCGAGCGTACAGGCTCAAAATCTTGTCGCGTACCCACATCGCAATGAAATGCGTGTCTCCTGGATCGCCAGCGAAGACCTCGGCTCGCTCGCCGTGGCCGCATTTGAACGCCCGCACCTGGCAGGACAACGCTTCACGCTGGGTGGTCCCGAGGCGTTGGATGGTGCGGCGATTGCTCGAGCCTTCACAGCCGGGTTGGGCCGCGAGATCAACTACCAGGCCATCACACCAGAGGCGTTCGGCGCGACGATGGCGCAGATCATGGGGCCGGAGGCGGGCGAGGGAATCCGCGTGGCCTACGGGTACTCGAACGCGCAATCCGACGATGCCATGAGTGTGGACATGAGCGGTGTGCTCGAGCACCTGCCAGTTCACCTGACCAAGCTCGAGGATTGGGTTCGCAGCCATACCAACGCATTCGCACCATCATCCAAGTCGGTCGGGTAGGCTCGAAGCATGATTCTTGTCACCGGAGCGACCGGAAATGTGGGCGGCGAAGTGCTGCGTGGCCTGCTCGAGCTTGGATTGCCAGTGCGTGCCGCCGTCACCGATCCAACTCGAGCCCGAGAAACGCTGCCCACGAATGCCGATATCATGCGCTTTGATTTCACCGACTCGAGCACCTTCGGTTTGGCACTCGAGGGTGTCACCCGAGTCTTTTTGATGCGCCCACCGGTGATGGGTGATCCAAAAGTCTTCCAACCGTTTCTCGAGGCACTCAAATCCCGCAATGTTGAACAGGTCGTGTTTCTTTCCCTGCTTGGAGCGCAAGGCAACCCGGTCGTGCCGCATCGCAAACTCGAACTCGCCATCGAAAAACTTGAGCTTCCACACGTCTTCTTGCGACCCAGTTTCTTCTTGCAAAACCTTTCGACGACCCACCTGCAAGACATCCTCGAGCGCAACGATTTATTCGTGCCCGCCGGGAATGGTCGCACGAGTTTTATTGATGCTCGAGACATCGCCGCCGTCGCGGTTCGGGCCTTGAGCGTGCCGCACATCGTCAATGGAGGCATCGACCTGACCGGCACGGAAGCGCTGACCTATTCCGAGGTCGCCGCCATTTTTTCTGAAGTGCTCGGGCGACGCATCACGTACTCGGACCCGGCCCCGCCAAAGTTTGGGCTCGAGATGCAAAAGCGTGGCATGAAACCAGAATTTGTGAATGTGATGATTTTGATTTACAACACGAATCGTTTCGGACTCGCGGCTCGAGTCACGCACGATGTTGAACGAATCCTTGGCCGTGAACCATTGACGGTGCAAGATTTTGTGCATGATTTCAGACACCTGTTCACCCCCAAATCCAACGCAGAAGATTCAGACTCGAGGAGCACATGAAGATCATCATCTTTGGCGCAACAGGCCGCACCGGTTTGCCGCTCGTGATACAGGCGCTCGCCGCCGGACATGACGTGACGGCGTTCGTGCGCAATCCCAATAAAATTCAGATCGGCCATGCCAAGTTACGAATTGTTCGTGGCGACCTGGATGATGCCGTAGGCATTGAGGCCGCCATCGCTGGACAGGATGCGGTACTCTCGGCGCTCGGACCGATCCCCGCTGGACGAAAGGATGTCATGGGGGTCGCCTTCACGAACATCATCGCCGCGATGCAAAAAACCGGCGTCAAACGGTTGATCTCGCTGACCGGTGCGGGCGTTTCACAACCCGGTGACGAACCCAAATTGATCAACAAGTTCATCAGCTTGATGCTCAACCTGATCTCCAAAGACACGATCATCGACTCGAGCGAACACGCCCGACTTGTACGGGATTCCAACCTGGATTGGACGATTGTCCGCGTACCAATGCTGACAGACGTTCCAGCAAACGGACCTGCCGAGCGAAACGTGCGGGTCGGCATGGTCGGCATCAACGATGGAATGCGCATCGCTCGGTCCGACGTGGCGGCATTCATGCTGAAGGTGCTCGAGGATCGCTCGCACATCCATGCGGCCCCGGTGATCAGTTCATGAGCACAACAGTGACAACCGTTCGCGTTGATGTCTTTTCCGACATCGCCTGTCCGTTCTGTTACATTGGCGATCTGCGCCTCGAGCACGTGCTGGCAGGGCACCCGGAGATCAAGCTCGAGTGGCATTGGCATCCGTTTCAACTGCAACCCAACCTGCCCGAACGCGGCATCGCCTGGGAAGATTTTAGCGTGCAAAAATTCGGCGGGCTCGAGGCGCGACGCTCGGCGTTCGCGCACGTCGTGCAGGCGGGCACTGGCGAAGGGATCGGGTTTGATTTCGAGCGAATGCCGGTCGCACCGAACACGCTCAACGCGCACCGCTTGGTGCTGCTGGCCTCTGAGCATGGCCTGGGCAGACAGATGGCGTTGGCCCTGTACCGGGCGTACTTTAGCGAGGCCCGAGACGTGACCAATCCGTTGCAACTCGAGGCACTGGGGGTCAGTGTAGGCATCGAGGTGGGCTCGGTGCGAGCCTTGCTCTCGGGTGAGGGCCATCGGGCGGCAGTCCAAGACAGCCAACTCGAGGCGCAACGACTTGGAATTTCCGGCGTGCCGTTTTTCATCTTTGACCAACGCTTGGCGGTCTCTGGCGCTCAGCCCAGAACGGTCTTTGAGCAGGCGCTTGAGCGGGCCGTGCAGACAGATTGAAGCTCGAGTGTGTTTGGCCGTCCTTCACAGGTCGGTGTGATTCGCGTGTCGGGGAGGATCGATACTGCCTGGACTACTGTGTCGTCATGCACGTGACGGTACGGTGTGCGCATGGATTTCAAAAGCCGTGTCTCGTACTGGGCGGAGGCCCGTGCGCAGTTTCTGAAAGGCACCCGGTTTCGTACACCGTTCGAGGCGGTTGAGGCTGGGGCCAGAACCGTGCAGGAATGGTGCGATCTGCTCGCCAGCGCCAAGGCCGAACCGGGTCTGCATTCTGACCTCGAGCCCGAGCCTGAAACTTCGCGTGAGGAAGCCTCGGCGTAAGGCGCTGGCGACTCGAGCATGAACTGCTGTGATGCCAGCTTGATTTTGTGGTTGCGCTGGCTCGAGCGGCGTGCCGTGCCCCCAGTCGTTGCGGTACAGCCGGATGTGCCAATCAGGTGTGAACCTGATGCCTGCCGCCGAGACGCTGCGGCTGAAGCGGTGGTAATCGCGGCGCATCGTGTTTTGCAGCACTTCGGTCGTGGTGAGCCCCTCGAGCAGGGCGATTGGCACCACAAATTCGTTGGCGACGGCGCGGTAATGCTTGATGGCGCTGCCGTTTCGGGTTTCGATTCTGGTCACACGAATCAGGCCAAGGTTGACGAATCGCGCAGCCCAGTACGCCATGACGTTGAGTTTCGCACCCGTTTGTAAGGCCTCTTTCTTAAGCGTGATTTCCGCACCGATGAATTGCGCCAGGTAACTCGAGACGTGATCCTTGACGAACAGCGCCGCAATTTTTGGATCGGTGATCTCGAGCCAGTCTGTACAGGTCAGGTTTGGGGCTGTCATCTGACCAGCTTACCGATTAGCATTCGCGTGTGAAGCAACTTTTTTGATTCTCCTGATCGCACCGACGTTCTTCCTCGGCGGTTGCACGATGGGTGGCGGAAACGCCTCGGGCATCAGCATGAGCCAAACTGCCCGTCAAGCCACACCGACCATCAATGCACTGCTCGAGGCGGGCAAGAAAAACGATATCACTGCCGCGCTGCAAACATTCACGCCCGCGTCGCAGAATGAAAGCAACCTGAAATCATTGTTCGCCTCGAGAAGAGATGTCTTCGATGCGTTCACGCCCGTTCCCGCCGAGGATTCCTCGTACTCGAGCATTGGGGGTGGCAGCTTCTTCGATTTCGGTGCAGCGTTGACGCGACTCGAAGCCAAGATTCCGAACGTTCCGGGCGTGTCCTTGCGGGCCGAGGTGGTGGATCAGGGCGGTTGGAAATTGCAAAAGTTTGAGTTCTTCAAAACACCTTGAACGACCTGTCGATCTCGAGCCGTTCTGTACCGGTTGGACAAATCAGATTTGACCCTATCATCTGACCGGCGTGCCGATTGGCGTTTGCATATGGAGCAACTTTTTTAATTCTCCTGACCGCACCGGCATTCCTCCTCGGAGGCGATGCCTCACACCCGGAAACAAAAACCCGGTTGTCTTTTTCCCATGAAAAAATGGTCGGGCATCCTGGTCTTCATGGCGTCCATGTTGGCAATCGCAGCGGGCAACGAGGTCACGTACAAAGCGGCTGATGGCCTGACCGTTAATGCCGATTCGCAACCTGCGCAGGGAAAATCTCGAGGCTTGATCGCGCTGTTTCATCAGGCCGATGCAAACCGCTTCGAGTACGAGAAGATCGCGCCGAAACTCAACGCCATGGGGTTCGCAACCTTGGCGGTCGATCAACGTTCCGGTGGAAACATGTTTGGCGGCACAAACAAAACCGCCGCGCAGGTCAAAGGCGCGAGTTGCCTGGATACCCTGCCCGATTTGCAGGCCAGCGTGCGTTACGCCAAAGACACCCTCAAGGCCAAACGCATCCTCATCTGGGGCAGCTTGTACTCGAGCGCCCTGGTCTTCTTGGTGGCCGCCAACGACAAAGACGTGGCTGGCGTGCTGGCCTTCTCGCCAGACGAGTACCTGGCGAAACCCACGATGGTTCGCGATGCCGCCAAGAACGTTCGTGTGCCCGTCTTCATCACCAGCACCGGATTGGAGTCGGATGCCGCAAAAAAGATTCTGATGGCGGTCGCCAGCACCGACAAAACGCAGTTCATTCCCAAAGGCATCGGGACGCACGGCTCGAGCGTACTGTCGAATCCGTTGAGTCAAAAAGAATTCTGGGGAGCGGTCGAACAATTTTTGAACAAATTTCCTTGAGAACGATTTTGGGCTCGAGAGGCATTCAAAATCCGTCATTTCGAGCGGTTGATTTGTTGCGGTAGCCAATTCGCTTCTGATCAAGGCTGTGGAAATAAACGCCGTCCAAAACAATAAAAATCCGCATTTCGGCGCGAGTCTTTTCAGCCCAAATCCTCTTCGTGAATGCCTGTTGCACAAGAGTGCGAAAAACCGCACAACCCACCCTCAGCACCTCCCCGTAACATCGTCGGCATGAGGTCATTGCCTCCCCGGTTGATGCCTTACGTCCTTGCCCTGACGCTCGCCGCCTGCCAGGGCGCAGCGCCTGAAACCCCTGCGGTCACACCCGTCGGTCCGGGTGAAGCGTGGCTCGACCCAGACACCTGGAAGGGCGCGGCACCCACCGCCAATTCGGATGTGGTCATCCCGGCGGGCAAGCGCGTGGTGCTCGACACGAACACGGCCATCAAAAACCTGACCGTGAATGGCACGCTCGAGTTCGCCCGCAAGGACATCGAACTGTGGGCCGCCTCGATCATGGTCATGGGTGCGGGCAGTATCAAGATCGGCAGCGCCGCGCAACCGTTCAGGCAACGCGCCACGATCACGCTGACCGGCGCGAAGACCGGCGCGAACATCATGGGTATGGGCGAAAAAGTCCTCGGCGCGATGGGTGGTGGAACGCTCGAGTTTTACGGCGAGGCGCGAACCTCATGGATGCACCTGGCCGCAACCGCCAACAAGGGTGCAACACAAATTTCGCTCGAGGCCAACCCGAACTGGCGCATCGGGGACAAGTTGATGCTCGCCTCGACCGATTTCGACATGAACCAGGCGGAGGCGTTGACCGTGACGGCGGTCGGTGGCGCGAACGTCAGTTTCACACCCGCGCTCAAGTACACGCACTTCGGGCAAATCCAAACCTTCAACGGCCTCGCGGTGGACTCGAGGGCAGAGGTCGCGCTGCTGAACCGCAGCATCAAAATTCAGGGCGACGACGCCTCGGTTGGCACCGGTTTCGGCGGGCACATCATGATCATGGATCGCGGCAGCAAAGCCAAACTCGAGAACGTTGAAATCACCCGCATGGGTCAAGAAGGCATCATCAAACGTTATGGGCTGCACTTCTATCAACTCTTTGACGGCGGGCAGGATTCGTTCGTTAAAAACTCGAGCATTCACAACACCTTCAACCGTTGCCTCGTGGTTCACGGCACGAACAAGATGCTGCTGCAACGCAACTCCTGCGTGGACAACATCGGTCATGCGTTCTTTCTCGAGGATGGCGCGGAGGTCGAGAACAAATTCATCGAGAACCTCGGGATGCTGACGCGAGCACCCAAGCCCGGCAAGACCGTGATTCCAGCGGACACCGAGAATCCCGCAACGTTCTGGATCACCAACCCGCGCAACACCTTCAAAGGGAACGTCGCGGCGGGCTCGGATGGCTTCGGCTTCTGGTTCGCGCTGCCGTTCGGCAAGATTGGGCTGACCGCCTCGAGCGCCCCGAACGAGTACAAAACCATTCCCTTTCAGGATGAATGGAAGTTCGATTTTGCGGGCAAAACCGCGCACTCGAGCGAGACCGGATTGTTTGAAGATGGCTGTGTGAACAGTGATTTTTCGACCTCAGTCTGTTACTTCGGGGCCTCGGCCCGAGCCAAAGGGACGCAGCTTGGTTTCGTGCCCAAGGCGAGTGACCCGCGCACCTTTTTGGATATCACCACCGGCACGTTCACGGCGTATAAGAACACCCTGGGCATTTGGAACCGTGGCACGAACCAACGTTACAACGATGTGCGGCTGGCCGACAACGCTGACGGTATGGTGCTCGCCTGTCTCGACTGCGAAACCGTTGGCGGCGTGATCGCTGGCGAGACCGCCAACAAGGGCAACCCAAAACCCGGCGAACGCACCGGACCGTTCGGGCACAGCCTACTGGATCGCCACACGGTATTTGTAGGCTCTCGAGTTTCGAGAACCCGCATCGATCACCATATCCCGACCCATTTTTTTCGTGTGACGATCCACTACCGAACCCGAACGCTCGAGATTTCGATCAAACGCTGGTCGGCTATCGCTTTTACGAGGGACCGATCCGCATCAAGAATTTGACCTTCACCAACTTCAAACCCGGCAAGCTCAGCGATGGTGCGGACCGGCGGCAGGTTTCGGCGGTGTCGTTCAACACCGGATTGCATTCGGGGAACGCGAACAGCAGCAGCGGATTGAAATTTGTGGACACACCAGACGGCAATCGCGTTTCGATGTTCGGCGGCGAGCAGTTCAATTTCCGCGATCTGGACGGCAGCATCGCCGGAATCCCACGTGCCATCGTCGATGGCAACCCGGCACTGACCGGTCCCGGATGCACGGCTCGAGCCGATTGGGGTATGGAGGTCTGCCCAACCGGAAGTGCGGCGCTGGCGGGCAGCTACCGGTTCATGGACAT
>JANOWZ010000150.1:0-3290 GCA_031418155.1 Deinococcales bacterium | reverse complement strand
ATGCTGGGTGAATCATGCTGAAAATGGCGAAGGAACAGTGAAGCCAAACTCGTTGCCCTTGCCGGTGTACCGGCCCCAGGTTTGACCATTCCAACTGGTGACAATCGAACGCACCACGTACAGGCCCATGCCGCTGCCGTTCGAGTTTGGACTTCGCCTGTGCGCCTCAAAAATGTGATTGTAGGTTGGCAACTCGAGGCCCGCATCGTGAACAACCACGCGCACGAATGGACGCTCGAGGCTGGCCTGCAACCGCACCTCGCCCGGATTTGGTCCGTGACGCAAAGCGTTCTCGAGCAGGTTCAACAGCACCTGTACCAACTTGTCCGGGTCGCAATGTATGACCAGATCGGCAGCATCAACCATGACCGTGACGTGACGTTTCTCGAGTTCATCTTTTAAGAGACGTAAGACCCGATTGATCGCATCCGCGAGCGGAAAAGACCGTTGCGCCTGCGGGCGGAACCCCACCGTCAAATCATCGCTCAACCGCACCAGGCGTTCAACTTCCGCCAGACTCAACTCGAGAAAGCGCTGCCGTGTTTCCGGCGGCGGGTCTGCTTGCAACGCCTCGAGCAAGCCTTTGATCGCCGTGACCGGCGTGCGAAATTCGTGCGAGAGGATCGCCATGACCTCACGCAATTCGCGTTCACGGGTTCGGGTTTCGCTGACATCCTCAAAGATCAGGCTTCCGGTCCCATCACCCGACCTCAGGCCACGCACCCGCAAGAACCTGCCGGTCCAATCCAACTCCAGCGTGCCACCCTCGAGCGCAAGGCGTTCAATCCGATGATCGCGCACCACCCCGATCAGCAACCGGTCCATTGCCCGCTCTCGAGGCACCTGGAACAAAATTTCTGCCGCCCGGTTCAGGTCTGTGACCTGCAAGCCCGTATCGAACACGCTCAGGGCATCACGGAAGGCATCCAGCGTTCTGGCTGGCGGATTCACATTCTGGACCTGCCTCGGGTTCATCACCAGTCCAGCGTACAGGTTGCGCCATTCAGACCATTATCCCAGGAAATGTCAGGGAGATGTCGGTCAACAGGCTCGAGCCTTTCACCGTCATTCGGGCAGTGGGTTTCTCGGGCGAAACGCAGGTGAAACGCTGCCCGTAGGCAATCTGATTCGCCTGCTCAAGGGCAACTGTGAATTTGAACTCGAATCAGGGTTTTTGCAAACCATTTCTTTCAGCAGAATGATTTTGATACGACCTCGCGCAAAGTCTTGTATCCATCCAAAACTTTGTAAGGTTTTACAAAGGTGATACAAGATAAATTTACCCACTCGAGCGAGACCTGCCCAATTCGAGCCATTTCACCGATCTGAACAGGTTATTTCCGATTGACCAATCCATGTACCATCACCTCAAGCCCTCACAAAAGATTTGACAAAGGTATATCAAGCCGCTGCAAATTGACCCATCGCGCAACGCGAAGCCCGGAGGTTGTGTGTCCGCCGAAGTCAGTCACGCCCCCGACCTTCAACCCCGCAATGTGCCATTGGCCGACCTGATGCGGCTGCTTGAAGCAGAAGGGTACTCCAGCACCGTCGTGGTCCGCACCGAACAGCATGAAGGTCGCGTCAAATTTTCCATCGGTGTGCCAGTGGCTGCCGCCTGCGGTCCAAAATCTGCTGAAGAAGCCGTGTACGAAATGCTGGCCTGGCCAAACCCCAAAATTGCACTCTCTCCGGTGTACACCGGCAACGAAATACCCATCACCACACCACTGCAACAACTGCTTCAGCAAAACGCGAACAACGCCACCTCAAAGCAAACCAACAATCCCACAACACCAACCCTGCAATCCATCCTCGAGCACGAAAAATCCAGCACAAAGACTGTTCCAACCGCACCGAAAGGAGCTCAACCAACGCCCAAAAAAGCCATGTCTATTCAGGCTGGTCAACCCCCGAGCAGCAGCAACCCGCAGCCCACACCCATAACCGTTCAAGGAGAAACCATGTCCAACATCAACGAAATCCTCAACCAATGCATGCAAATCGACGGAGCCGTCGGTGTCGCCCTCGCAGACTACTCGAGCGGCATGGCCCTCGGCATGATGGGCGGCAACGGCCTGAACCTTGAGGTTGCAGCCGCAGGCAACACCGATGTCGTGCGCAGCAAATTGCGTGTCATGAAAGAACTCGGCCTCAAAGACAGCATCGATGACATCCTGATCACCCTTGGCAGCCAATACCACCTGATCCGCCTGTTGCCAAAAGCCCAAAACCTGTTCGTTTACATCGCATTGGATCGCAACAAGGCAAACTTGGCGATGGCACGACACAAGCTTGCCAGCCTGACCGACAACATCTCACTCTGATCTCGAGCAAACGCATTCTTACCGTACAAATCCATCAAATGTTCGAGCCAATCCATACCGGAGGCTCGAGCATTTTGATTCACAGCGCAAACCTCGAGCCATCCGGGGATGGTCTTCATGAGCAACCGATGGCTTTCTTCAGCACCATGTACGAGCAGCAGACCCGAGATTGCACCCGGCATCGCTGATCCGAGGGAGGTCAACATGTAAGCGATGGGCAAAGCACATCAAGTCTGTTTCGTTGGCCTCGAGCGACGCACCTGCAAACACGCTCGGAGACCTTCATGGACTCTAAACGATTTGCCAACTCACTTTCATGGCACCACATTGGAGAGTAACCCCGCGAATGACCTGACGATCTTTGAGCGCAACACGAAAACCCCGCCTTGACACCACCTGATCAAGCCTTTACGATGCTCGGGCTGGGAAACTGGCATTTTGGTTGGCCGGAGTAGCTCAGCGGTAGAGCAGCCGATTCGTAATCGGCAGGTCGTCGGTTCAATTCCGACCTTCGGCTCCAAGAGAAAACCCCGTGTCTCACGGGGTTTTTGCATTTCTCGAGCTTGGGTGATTTTCCTAAAAAACACCGTTTCGCCACAACAGTGCCACAACTGGCTCAAGTATTGTCTTCATCCCCAACCAATTCGAGTCGTTCCAAAGGTGGTGCCGGAGTGTCAAAAAACTTTACGGTAAATGGTTTCCCATTGATCCCTTCGACAACTTGCGTTACAAGAACAAAGGTTCCACCTGGAAGTCTGTGCGGTACTTGGGTCACTCGGTAATCACCCTCAGGAAGACGCACGTCTTCCACATTGTGATAGCCCGTCATCGCGCCCATGGCTAGAAATGGGTGCCTTGCGTGTAAGAGATCGTTTTCTTTGAGGGTTGTAACATCACCCAACGGGCTTAGTGCTTTGTCCGGCTGGATCTGATAGTCTTTAAGAATGAAAAGACGATCTGAAA
>JANOWZ010000149.1:0-7226 GCA_031418155.1 Deinococcales bacterium | reverse complement strand
TGCGTCAACCCACGCCCAACCTCGAGAATCCTGCACCCGTGCCAATCGAACCGCCACGCCGTGGGTTCTTCAACCTTCCTCGAGGCCGCCGATGATGCACTCCAAACTTTCCTCTTTCCTTTCCGGGGTTCCCCATGGCGCTTGAGTTCGAGAAACCGATCCTCGACCTCGAGACGCGCATCAAAGAATTGCGTTTGTATGGCGAATCCAATCGCGTGGACATGACCGAGGAAGTCCTGGGCCTCGAGCGTCGTTTGGAGCGTTTGCGTTCCGAAACCTTTGACGGCCTGACCCGTTGGCAGCGCGTGCAGTTGGCTCGAGCACCGGGCCGTCCAACCAGTTTGGATTACATCGGCAAGATTTTCACGGAATTTGTCGAATTGCATGGCGACCGGGCGTTCGGTGAGGACCCGGCGATTGTCGGTGGTTTGGCGCGATTGAACGAGCAACCAGTGCTGGTGATCGGGCAGCAAAAAGGCCGCGACACCAAAGAGAACATTCAACGCAATTTCGGCATGGCGCACCCGGAAGGGTTCCGCAAAGCGATTCGCCTGATGAGCCTGGCCGAGCGTTTCGCGCTGCCGATCATTACCTTCGTGGACACGCCTGGTGCGTATCCTGGCGTGGCTTCCGAAGAACGCGGCGTGGCCTGGTTGATCGCCGCCAGCATCCAACACATGAGCCGTCTTGAGGTTCCAGTGGTCAGCGTCGTGATCGGTGAGGGTGGCTCTGGCGGGGCGCTCGCAGTGGCGGTTGGCAACCGTGTGCTGATCCTCGAGAACGCGGTTTACAGCGTGATCTCGCCGGAATCGTGCGCTGCGATTTTGTGGCGCGACGCGAAAGAGGCCGAGAAGGCCGCCGATGCGATGAAACTCACCGCCCAAGATTTGCTGCCGCTCAGGATTGTGGACGAGATCATTCCTGAACCGTCCGGCGGGGCGCACAACGACCCGGACGCGAGTGCCGCTGCACTCCGGGCGGCGCTCGAGCGTCACCTGACCGAACTCTCCAACATGTCACGGGATCAACTGTTGGAGGATCGAGCGCAACGGTTCAGGAACCTCGGCGTGTTTGAAGAACTGGGATAGGGCTGGCAAAGGGCGAAGGTGCAAGTCTGACTTTGCCGTTCCCTTCGCCTTTCGCCAAGCTTTTGCTATTCTCGAGCCGTGACGCGGGCTTTTGAGCACCTGAACCCAACCCTGAACGCAAGCCCAGCCCAGGTCACGGCGGGCTTGCGTCGGGTCATGTTGGCGATCTGGGCCTCACAGGTCGGTTTGACGCTGATCGCGGCGGTCATTGCCCGGTTTGTGATTGCCCCTCGAGACCCGTTCGGCTTCACGCAGGTGTTCTTGGCGGTCAGTCTGGTCTTGTACCTGCTGGTCTCGGCATTCACAAGGGTTCAAATGACGCAGGCCAAGAATCTGGCTACGGTGTTCCAGGCGAGCATGTTGCTGGGCGCAATCTCGACCGTTCCGGGGGTCTTGGCCTGTGTGCTCGTCGCGTTCGAGGGTGTTCGTGTCGGGTCGTTGCTGCTCGGGCTGGCATCGTTGGGTTTGCTGGGCCTGAGCTTGTCACGGGTGGCTGGATTGGTGGCGCAAATCCAACCGGTACAGGCCACCGAACCTGATGTTTTTGAGGGTTTTGGCTCGAGCAGCGAGTTTGAACGGCCCGACTGGGCCGTCCAGTACGGTTCTCAAAAGCCAGAAACGATGGAACCTCAACAGTCGTGATCGCTTGACCTCGAGCCAAATCTAAGCGGTTTCTGGGCGAACCTTTGATTGTAGCGCAGATGCGCAACGGCATGTTGAATTGCTGAAAAAGATTCCGATCCACGGTGTCTACGACTGTGTTTTTCGAGCATTCGTGCTGGGAAATCCAGGGCTTTTGTATGGTTGTTGGTACAGGGTAAGACCGGTCGATCCGGGGGCTCGAGTCGAAACCTTGTCTGTGAAATGACGTTGTGATGGACGCATCGTTTGTGTTGAAACTTGGTTCAAGCAAACCCAGGTTCGGATTTGACCCCCATATTTGCCTGCCCGACTTAACAATGAGGTGCAGGACGCTACAGTTTTGTGCGCTGTAAGCCTGATCTTTGGGCTGGTTCGGGCAGGAGTTAAGGCCATTTTAATTCCGCTCGATACGCTGATCTCAGATATCGATCTCATCTGCTTTTTCCCTTCTCATCAAAACCCAACCGGGAGGCTCCAAATGACCGCATTCGCTGACAGTTCACTTCTTCGCCGGGGTTCGGCTTCGGGCCGACGCTCGAGCGCACCATTGCGGGTGACTGTGGTCGTGCCAACCCGCAATGAGGCCGAAAACCTGCCACACGTCCTGCCACGCATTCCAAGTTGGGTCGATGAGATCATCTTGGTGGATGGTCATTCAACCGACAACACCATTGAGGTGGCCCGCCAGTTGATCCCGGACATTCAAGTCATCATGCAGACCGGCAAGGGCAAAGGAAACGCCCTGCGTGCCGGATTCGCGGCGGCCACCGGTGACATCATTGTGATGATCGACGCGGACGGTTCGACCGATCCCGAAGAGATGGGCATGTTCGTGCGTTACCTGCGTTCCGGCGCAGATTTTGTCAAAGGCTCGAGGTTCTTGCAGGGTGCGGGCACGTCTGACATGACCGGTTTGCGCATGTGGGGCAACAAGGGCTTGACGATGCTGGTCAACCTCCTCTTTGGCGGGCGTTACTCGGATTTGTGTTACGGCTACAACGCCTTCTGGCGCGATGTGCTGCCGGTCTTGCAATTGGATGCCGATGGTTTCGAGATCGAAACCCTGATGAACATTCGTGCCCTGCGTGCGCACTTGAACGTCATGGAAGTCCACAGCTTCGAGGCGGACCGGATTCACGGGCAGAGCAACCTGCGCACCTTCCCGGACGGTTGGCGCGTCCTGAAAACCATCATCCGTGAACGCCTGCGCGGTCAGCCACGGTTGATGCCTGCCAAAACCATTCCTGCAATGCCACGCCTGAGCGGAAAGCCAAGCGAGTCGTAAACACCGGGTGAAGGAAAAGCCTCGAGCCTGACTTTGCACCATCCGTCGAAAGAGACCAGATGAAAAACACACCGGGGTTCACCGCCGCTCGAGTTGAGGCGTCGGCAGGGTTCAGTTCTGCCTCTTTGGGTTCAGAAATGAATGCTGCGCGACCTGCGACTCGAGCCGCTGCGGATGCTTCGAGCGCGGATACCACCCCAAGTTTTTCCGTCGTGGTCTGTGCGTACAGCTTCAACCGCTGGGACGAGTTGCTCTTGGCGGTACAATCACTTGAGGCTCAAATTCTCAAGCCGCTCGAGGTGATTGTCGTGATCGATCACAACGCAGAACTGTTTGCTCAGGCGAGTGCGGCACTGACCCGAACCGGTGCCGAGGTTGCTGTGCAAGTGCTCGAGAACCGTTTTGAGCGCGGTCTGTCCGGCGCTCGCAATTCTGGCCTGCACATCACCCGTGGCGAGGTGATCGCTTTTCTGGACGATGACGCGATGGCCGCCCCGGACTGGCTCGAGCGTCTGGCCGCCGCCTACTCGGACCCAAACACGCTCGGTGTCGGTGGCGAGATCGTTCCGGCTTGGCGTGGCCCGAGCCCGGATTGGTTCCCTCCCGAGTTTTACTGGGTGATCGGTTGCACGTACCTGGGTTTGCCAATCACAACCAGCCCGATCCGCAACATGATCGGCGCGAACATGTCGTTTCGCAAAGCCGCATTTGATGGCCTCGAGTTTCGCAGCGGCCTGGGTCGAATCGGCACGGTTCCGTTGGGTGGCGAAGAGACCGATTTGTGCATCCGGGCCGCCCGCAAGCATCCGAACGGCGTGATTTTGTACGAACCAAGCGCCAGCGTGCGTCACCTGGTCACGCCAGAACGGGCGAAGATCCGCTATTTTCTGCGCCGCTGTTACGCTGAGGGCATCTCCAAGGCCGCCATCTCGAGGTTTGTGGGCTCGCAGGCGGGCCTCTCGAGCGAACGCAGTTACGTCGCCAAAGTCTTGCCGCGTGGCGTGGTGCGAGGCCTGGGCGAAACCTTGCGCGGTCGCGGTTGGGCCGGTGCTGCCCGAGCCATGGCGATCCTCGCCGGTTTGGGTGCAACAGCCATCGGGTATGCAGTTGGGTTGTTCAACACCCGCAACGCGAAACCCGTGCTCGAGGTCGTATGAATCCCACTGACCTGATCTCGAACGATTCGGTTTTGCGAGCGATCAGCAACGCCACTGGCGGGTTTCTGGCGGGCGCAGCGCTGACCATGCTGGTGCTCGCCATTCCGATTGCAGTGTCATTGTTCGCCTCCTACCGGCTGGGTTGGCAACAATCGGTCTCGAGCCAAAGCGCCCGTTTCGACCTGAGCCTGATCGCGCTGCCGTTGCTGGCATTGGGCCTGTGGGCCTGGTCGCTCCCGAGCATTGATACGCGCACGATTCCCGATATTGGTTTAATCGGCAGTTTGCCATTGTTGTTCTTCGCGGCCCTGATGGTCTTGGCGATCAGTTTTGGCTTTTTGATGCTGCTCAATCCGGCCAAAAGTTGGCTGTGGCTGCTGCACCTCGGCCTCTTGATCCTGATCCTGCACGGCACGCTGCCGATTCTTTATGACGTGCCGCGCTTTCCGTGGACGTACAAGCACATCGGCGTGACCAGTTACATTCAGATTCACAACGGCATCAATCAGGGTTTGGATGCGTACCACAACTGGCCCGGATTTTTCGCGCTCGGGGCGCTCTGGACCGAGGCGTTGGGCATGAAAAGCTCGCTCGAGTTTGCAAAATGGGCGCAGTTGGTCTTTAACCTCCTCTACCTTGGGCCGTTGTTGATGATTTACGGCACGATGGGCCGGTCACGGCAGGCGGTTTGGGTGGCGGCCTGGCTGTTTTTCATGACCAGTTGGGTGTCACAGGATTACTTCGCGCCGCAGGCGTTCAACTTTTACTTGTTCTTGATCGTGGTGGCGGTGGTGCTGAACTGGTTGAACCACAACCCGCAGGTACGAACCCGCAAAGCTCGAGCCGTCGCTGTGGCGAGTGAATTCTCGAGCGATGAGACGAACGCAACCACCATCTCGAGCGGTGACACGATCTCTGTCTCGAGTATTCAAACAATCCCAGACTCGAGCCTCAACTCGAACGAACCGGTCATGCAATCCGAACCGCGTCTGAACTGGTATTTCCGTCTGATGCGCCGAGCGGTGCAGTCCGATCAAGCCGGACTCGAGGCCAGTCCGGGGCAACGTTACGGGCTGATTGGCTTTTTGATCGTGACCTTCATGGTGATCGTCTCGAGCCATCAACTCACGCCATTCATGCTGATTGCGGGCTTGACGGCGCTGGCCTTCTGGCGGCGCTTGCGTTACCCGTGGTTGCCGGTGCTGCTCGGCGTGCTCGTGGTCGCCTGGGGCTTGAGTTTCGCCAAGTCGTACACGACCGGTCAGAGCCAATGGTATTCCTCGCTCGGGCAGTTCGTGCAAAACCTGCAAGAGAACACCAGTGAAACGCTCGAGGAGAGCCAGGGTCGGGTCACGGCGTCGTTGCTGATCAAAGTGTATGTGCTGTTCATTTGGGGGCTGGCGGCCCTCGGTGGGATTCAGCAGATGCGGCGCGGGATCGTGCCGTTGCGGGCGATGCTGTTGGCGGTCGCGCCGTTCCCAATCATTTTGCTCAATTCATACGGCGGCGAGATGTTGTTGCGAATCTATTTTTTCTCCCTTCCATTCATGACCATGTTGATTACCGGAGCCTTGCCATTGCGCGATGATGCGATCAGCACAGCACCAAACCTCGAGTCTGCGCCTGAGTTTGCCAATGCCGTGCCAAATCTCTTTGAACCAAGCTCGAGCCCAGCAGTCGTGGTGCGTCGGGCCACGAACTCCTGGCGCGTCGTGCCGATCACGGCAACCTTGAGCCTCGTGGTGGCAATTGGTTTTATCTGCACGTACACCGCCAAAGAAAAGTTCTTCCGCGTCAATCCAGAAGAGGTCAGTGTGCTCTCCGAACTCTACGCGAAGGCCCCGCCGGAATCGCTGATCATGCTTTTGAATGATCAGTTCCTGCCGATTCGCTTGACTGGCAATTACGAACAGTTCCTCCACCTGACCTGGGTGAACACAACGCTGGACCGCAACATCGAATTGAACAAAGACGATTTGAACGGCATGGAACTCGAACTCAAAAAGAGCAACCGTCCCATCGAATACCTGGTCTTTTCGGCCTCGCAGCGCGATTTTTTTGAGGAAAATAATATTTTAAATCCCGGCAATTACGACCGTTTCCGGGCGTTGCTGGCACGTTCCAAAACTTGGACGCTCGAGTGGCGGCGCGGCGATGTCGAGGTGTACGCCCTGCGCAACCCAGACGTGCCATTGCCAGTTCAACCCGATCCAGTGCAGCCCAATCCGCCCGCACAAACCCCGGCAAAACCGCTCGAGCCGAATCGTCCCGAACGCAGTCTGGTGGGTTTAAAATGAGGCTGAACCGACATCAGATTCCGTACCTGGTGACGGCGTTGACCATTCTTACTGCGTTGGTCGTGATGCTCGAGGCTCCAGCGGCGATCCGAATTCCGGTGATGCTGGGCTTTTTGTTCCTAGCGCCGGGGATGGCGTTCGTACCGCTCTTGCGTTTGCCGCAACGTGGTTATGAGTTCACGCTCGGGGTGGCGCTCAGTTTGCTGCTCGAGGCGCTCACCGCCACGGTCATGGTGGAATTGCGCGTTTGGTCAGTCGAACTCAACCTCGAGATTCTGGGCAGCCTGACCCTGATCGGTTGCGCCTTGCAAATCTACTGGCCCGCTGCGCCGGAAGAACCCGAAAACCTCGAGCCTGACACGGACGGGTTGGGTTGGGGCGCTTCATGAACGCGAACTTGGACGGGGCAAGTTTAGATGGGACGGCACTCAAACCTTCAAGCTCGAGCGGGTTCCGGCGCTTGCTTTCAAATGCATCCTCAATGGTCGGTTCTTCGGCGCTCAATTCCGGGCTGGGGTTTGTCTATCAATTCTTGACGGCACGCCTGTACGCGAACCAGCCTGCGGTGGTTGGCTTCACGCTGGCGCTCGTTTCCCTGATGATTGGACTGGCCTCTGTTGCGATGCTTGGGCTGGGCAACACCTTGATCGGCGAATTGCCGCAAATGCGGCGTGACCGTGGCCGTTTGGTCAGTGCGGCGCTGATCGCCTCGGGAGGAACCGGCGCAGTGATCGGCTTGCTGGCCGTGGTGTTCGTG
>JANOWZ010000148.1:0-3108 GCA_031418155.1 Deinococcales bacterium | reverse complement strand
GTTGCTGATGACCCGAGCGTTTGAGCACCTCGGCGCGAACCGCGTGCAGTTCAAGGTGGACTCGAGGAATGAACGCTCGCAAGCGGCGATGCTGAAACTTGGTGCGACGCTCGAGGGCGTGTTGAGAAAGTACCAGCGTCGCCCCGATGGTTTCTTGCGTGACAGCGTGATCTTCAGTGTGCTCGCCGATGAGTGGCCAGACGTGAAGCGCAAACTCGAGATCAGACTCGAGAAGTTTTTATGAAACTCGAGCATTTCGGTTTGGCCTTGCTGGTGGTCGCGGTTTGGGGCATCAATTTTGTGGTCATCAAGGTTGGTTTGCATCAAGTGCCACCGTTTTTGATGGTTGGGTTGCGCTTCACGCTCGCGGCGATTCCGGCTGTCTTTTTTGTGCGCCGTCCGAACGTGCCGTGGCGTTACTTGATCGGTTTCGGTTTGGCGCTCGGCGTGATTCATTTTGGACTGCTTTTTTTCGGTTTGAAGAACGGTGTCTCGGCGGGCATGGGTTCGTTGCTGCTGCAATTGCAAGCATTTTTCACGGCAGGTTTGGGGTTTGTGATCCTGCGTGAACGTCTGAAAATCAATCAGGTTGCTGGGATGCTCTTGGCACTCGCGGGCATCGTTGTGATTGCCACGGTGCGTGACGAAAGCATCAATCCGCTCGGACTCGGCATTGTGGCGCTCTCGGCGGCGTTCTGGGGTGTGGCGAACATCATCAGTAAATTGGCGGGCAAGATCGACATGCTCGGCTTTGTGGTTTGGTCCAGCCTCGTGCCGCCAATTCCGTTGTTCGCGCTGTCGTGGTTGCTCGAGGATCATGCGCAAATTCGGAATGTTTTCTCGAGCCCAAGTTTCACTTCGATCTGGTCATTGGCGTATATCACTTATCTTTCGACGCTGTTCGGATTTTCAGTCTGGACGTGGTTGCTCTCAAATTACCCAACGAACCGTGTCGCACCGTTGACACTGCTGGTGCCAGTGTTCGGCATGGCTTCCTCGAGTCTTTTTTTGGGTGAGTCGTTCAGCGCTCCCAAGGTGATTGGCGCGGTGCTGGTCGCCTGCGGTTTGATCGTCAATGTCTTCGGTGATCAAGTGTTGAACAGATTGAGGCCCGCGTGAATTGGCTTGAACCCGTCACGCTCGGGGGAAATCAGGTGCGCCTCGAGCCGTTGACCTTGGATTATGCCGCGCCGATGTTTGAGCATTTTGAACCTCGAGCAATGACATATTTGCCGAGTGGTCAAGACATTGTGACACTCGAGGATTTCACGGCCTACATCCGTTCGGCGGTGGAAGATTCGAGCCGTATCTATTGGGCAGTGCGCATCCTCAAGACGGATCAGATTGCAGGATTCGTGTTATTTGCAGGTGCAAAGCCTAACGATGGTTGGATCGCATTTGGCACGTTGTTGATGCCTGCATTTTGGGGGTCTGGTGCGAACACCGAGGCGAAACTGTTGTTGATGTCTCGGGCTTTCGATGTGCTTGGCGCAAGTCGGGTTCAGTTCACGGTCGAGACGGGCAATGTTCGTTCGATGGTGGCCCTCGAGAGGTTCGCGGTGCGTGAGGCCGTGTTGCGCAAGCTCATTGCGGGCAAGGACATTGCCATCTACAGCGTGATTAGCGACGAATGGTTGAATGTCAAACGCAAGCTCGAGAAGAGATTGGGAGGCAAATCATGAATCAAATCGCGTTAACCCGAGGTGTGCCCGCCGACGAATCGTACCCGCTCGAGGAGGTCGCCTCTTGTGCCCAAGGCGTGATGCAAGACCCGAAACTCGCGCTCGAGGCCATGCGGTACGGAACGGGTTACGGTTTCAATCCGTTGCGAGAATTGCTGGCTGCGCAGTACGGCGTGAATGCCGATCAGGTTTTGGTTGGCAATGGCAGCCTCAGTTTCGTGGATTTGCTCGGTGTGATCCTCGAGCCTGGGAGTACGGTGTTGGTTGAGGCTCCGACCTACGACCGCACAATCACATTGCTGAAGCGTCATGGGTTGAATGTCGTTGATGTTCACCTCGAGCCTGATGGTGTGAACCTTGAGGCGTTCGAGGCTGCGGTCAGGGCGCACAAACCAAAGATTGCGTATTTGATTGCGGATTTCCAGAATCCAAGCGGTGCCTGCATGAGCCTTGAGAAGCGCAACCGGGTGCTTGAGCTTGCGGATCAGTACGGTTTCATGGTGCTCGAGGATGCGCCGTATCGCGTGTTGCGTTACAAGGGTTCTGACGTGCCGAGTTTGTTTGAACTCAATCCGGCCCAAGTGATGCAGATGAGTTCGTACACCAAGCAGATCAGTCCCGGCGTGCGTGTCGGTACGCTTGTTGGCGATAAAACCTGGATGGCCAAACTGGCGAAGGCCGCGAATGACACCTACATTTCGGGCGCGTTTCTCGGGCAGGCCACCGTATACGAATTCTTGCGCCGAGGGTTGCTTGAACCGCAACTCGAGCGTTTGCGGGCCTTGTACGGTCCGCGTCTTGAACGCATGGCAGCCCAACTCCGGGCGAATGGCCTGAGGGATTTCCTCGAGCCTGAAGGTGGCTTTTTCCTGTCGGTCAACCTGCCCGAAGGTTCCAGCATGACGGATTTGCTCGAGCGTGGCAAAACGGTTGGTTTGGCCCTCACGGACGGTCGCGGTTTTTTTGTGAATCCCAAAGATGGTGAGCGCTTCTTGCGCCTGCCGTTTTGCGCCCTGTCCAATCAGGAAATTGATGAGGGCATGGCTCGAGTGGCGAAACTTGTGCTGGGTTAAAACAAGTTGAAAGTTCAATGTGAAAAGAAACGGCTCATGTCAAAAGCCCGAGGCTTGAGGCTGTTTTCCACTTTCC
The DNA here is from genome assembly GCA_031418155.1 of Deinococcales bacterium. Lineage (GTDB taxonomy): Bacteria > Deinococcota > Deinococci > Deinococcales > JAAFIG01 > JANOWZ01. The sequence goes on along the minus strand of JANOWZ010000148.1, from coordinate 277 downwards.
ACTGGTCGCTTTTGACTCGATTTTTATATTCAAGTTCACAGCGTAATTGAATCGCGTCAAATTAAGTTTTTCACATCCACAAAAACCTCATATTCTGCTAGAATCAGAATATGAGGTTTCGATCACCAGAACTCGAGGGGGTTTCGAGTCACAACCAAACGCTCGGCTGTCCGCAATGTCAACGCCGCATGGAACTCGTGGGTTTACGCGATGGCGAACAGGCGTACTGGTGTCACACCTGCCAACGCGGTTGGCGGGCGGGGCATTTGCCGCCAGA
>JANOWZ010000147.1:0-1902 GCA_031418155.1 Deinococcales bacterium | reverse complement strand
CCTTTGGCCCCCTTGTAGGCGGAAAGTTCGGGTTTGAACGCCTCGATTCCTGTCGGTGCGGGATAGAACCCGATGTGATTCTGATGCGCCGCGAAGTGAACAAGATTGCCGTTCAGGAAAAATGTTGGCATTTGATAACTAATTTTTTCTGTCGCCTCTGGTGCGGCCTGGGCAACCGTCAGGCGGATTTGCTCGAGGATGGCTTGCACATCGCTTGGGAAGCCCGCGATGTACCCATCGATGCTGGTGATGGCGGTTTGATCGGTGTTCACGCGGACTCCTTTTCAAACTCGAGTGCTCTGTTGAGGGTCATTGTCCCAGCACCGATCATTTTTCTCGAGCGAGATCAAGCGGTGATGCCGAGATGGCGGGTAATCCGCAAAGGTCACGAAAAAGAGGGCGCGAAATTTCGCGCCCTCCTCGCGTGCTGTCTGGTTCTTACGGGCTGGTTCTTACGGGCTGGTGCTTACGGTGCGGCCAGGGCCAGATCGGTCGAGTATTTTGCATCGACCAGTCCGTAACCGAACTGTCCACCTTCGGTCCAATCTGGTCGGCTGGTCTGACCGGTCAGGGCTGAGTTTGCTCCCTGTTCAATCAGGATGCGCACCAAGGCCGGGCTCGGGTTCTTGCCGTTGTGCGTGCTGCGGTACGCCTGGATGACCAATGCGGCCACACCGCTGACGTGCGGGCAGGCCATCGAGGTGCCAGAGATCATCAGGTACGCATCGTCGGGCGTGTTGCCCTGCGCGACCGGCACGGTGCTCATGATGCCTTGACCTGGGGCGGCGACCGTGACGAATTTTCCGGCGCTCGAGAATCCGGTTTGGTAATTGTCGGCGCTGGTGGCCCCGACACCGATCACGCCGGAGAGGAATTGGCTGTAACCGACCGGTGAGTTTTGTGGGTTGCCCGCATCCCAGGAGTTTCCGGCGGAAAAAACGTAGGTGGTGCCTTTGGCGGTGCCGTATTCCATGATGTCGCTGAAGGCTTTGCTGCGGATGGGACTGCCCCAGGAGTTGTTGACGACTTGTGCGCCGCAATCGGCGGCGTACTTCATGGCCCGAACCAGCATGAAAGTGTAACCACCCTGGTAGCCGAGGCCACGCAGGACCATGATTTTTGCTTCGGGTGCCACGCCGACCACGCCGACACCGTTGATCGCGGCGGCAAAGGTGCCTGCGGTGTGCGTGCCGTGACCGCCCGTGTCGCTCGGGTCGCTGTCATCATCGACAAAGTCGTACCCGTGAGCGCCGGGGCAACGGCTCGAGGGTTTCGGGTTGTTCCAGATGTTCGCGGCCAAATCTGGGTGGGTCATGTCCACACCCTCGTCAATCGAGGCGATCACAACACCGGTGCCTTTGAATCCGGCGGCCCAGGTTTCCGGGGCGCGAACGCGATGGATGCCCCAGAGGAAGGGTTGGTTCTTGTACTCGGTGCCATCCACGCCGATCACATCAAAACCTTTGGAGGCGGGCACATTCACGAAATACGGATCGGTGATGCCGGTCTCTGGAATCGGCGTGATGGCCTTTGCGCCCAACCCGCTGGGTTTCAGGGCTCGGGTGCCGAGTTGACCCTCTTTGCGGCCCGGATTGGCAATCGTGTAGTTCGGTTCGACGTACTCGATGCCGGTTTGACCTTCGTACTTGGCGGCGTACTCGAGTTCGCGGCCTTCGGGAACGCTGACCAGTGCCAGTGTTCCCCAGTCGTCATCCGCTAAGCTGGCGATTTTCAGGCTGCCCGCTTGCAGGGTTTGTGCGCTGCCTGAACGGTACTTGACCAGCAACTCGCCGGTGCTGATGGCCGGTTGATTGCTCAGGTCGCCCGTTTTTGGCGTGCTGGGTGCGGTGTTGCAGGCGGCAAGGAAGGCCGCCAGGGTCAATGTTGAGATGATCGCTGAAT
>JANOWZ010000146.1:0-2495 GCA_031418155.1 Deinococcales bacterium | reverse complement strand
GGTGCTGCGTTGCATCGAAATTTACACGTCTTTGGACATGCTCACCCGAGCGCTCGAAGCCCAGAACGAACTGGCCGAATTGCGCCGCGTGCAGGGCCGGGGCGAGGAATCGCTGGTCATCCTCGAGCGGGCCATTCCCTTTTCCCGCCGTGAATCGAGCATGGCCTTGCCGTTGCTGCTCGAAACGCGGGGCGATGTGCACCTTTGGAACGCCCAGTTCGCGGCGGCAATAGAGGCGTACAGCGAAGCCTTGGCCCAGACCGGACCGTTCAAGCTCGAGGCGCAAACCTTGCGCCTGTGGGCCGAGATCAGCGAGGCGCTGGCCCGCAATGCGACGCGGTTGGGGCGTACAGCGCCCTGAAACACATGCGGGCCTTGGACAGGGGTTCCGTCTCGTTGCAAACCGTGACCCTGTTCGCCACGGGCTTGAGCGCCTTTCGTGATGGCGACCTCGAGTCTGCCCAGATCGCCTTTGAGCAGGTCCTGTTTCGAGGGCGCGATCTGGTCCGGCTGGCCCGAGCACACGCGCACCTGGCCGAAATCGCCCGCCGTCAAGGGCGTCTTGAGCGCCATCATCTCGAGGCGCTGATCGCCAGCCTCGACCGGCTCGGCACAGACACAGTGTTAAAGGTCGATGCGGAACCGCTCGCACCACTTTGGGCCGCCTGTCTGGAGCGAGGCTGGTTCCCGGAACGGTTCACGAACCTAGTCGGCAGTGACGTGGTCTCCAGTGGCATCAGCGGCAAGCAAAGCGTCAAACTCGAGGTGTGCAGCTTCGGCAATCTGCGGGCATTGGTCGCGGATCAAGCGGTGCACATCCCGTTCGCCAAGGCGGGCGAACTGCTCGTTTGGTTGGCATTGCACGGACCGGCCTCGCGGGACAAAATCATCGATGCGCTCTGGGATGGTTCAAACGAACAACGTCACCTCGAATACTTCAAAGTGGCGGTGCGTCGCCTGCGGGCCGCGCTCGAGGAGGCCGTGCCGCTCGAGTTCAACCCTTTACCGTTCGAGGCGGGCGCATACCGGCTCTCGGGTCAGTTCGAGATTGACTTGGATGCGCAAGCCCTGACGCAGGCGTTCGAGTTGGACGATCCGGCACGGCAAGCGCAAGCTTTGGACCGCTACACGGGCGATTTCCTGCCCGGCATGGACAGCGAATGGGTGCTCGAGACGCGCCGCAACCTTTTGGATCAGGCTTTGGATTTGGCACACGAGATCGGCAGGCAACTGGAGGTTTCCGACCCGGACGCGGCCACATTGATCTACAAGCAGGCAATCAAACTCGAGTCCACAGATGTGCGCAATTACCTGGCTTTGATTCAACACTACCGTACATTGAAGCAACCCTCGAATGCCGCCCGCATGTTCAAAACATATGTGCGCATCCTCGCCGAGCATTACGGTGAGCAACCCGATCCAGAACTCGTCCGTGCCCTCGGGGGGAGCAGCGGCTGAACCCAAAAGGCAGCCTGAGGGGGTGGAAGATGAATCGGGAAGAGGCGGCATTCAAGATCATGGCATCACCGGCACCAAAAGGAACCGACGGCAGCAAAAACAACGTCACCATTGTGGGCAACACGCCAAACGGAAGCAAAGGCCCCGTGACAGAGGGCGGTAAGACCAGTAACGGCAGCAAAAACAATGTCACCGGTGGTGGCAAAAGCAAATAGCACAAAGCACAGTGTTCAACAGCACTCGAGCACAGATTGGCGGGGTCGCTGATCCGTGCTTGCTTTTCCCAAGCTTCCCTGCACCCACAGCATCAGCACTCGAGAGCCGCACCAAACTCGAGGCCAAGGCGTTGATCGTGGCGGAAACGGGTTCAGATTCCGTTGCGCTTGCTCGAGGGTCGGTAAGAAACTCTTGGGCCGTTATGTTCGTGGCGCGGCACAACTGCCGCTATATGCCTGGCGCGGCACAACTGCCGCGACGGATCAGTGTCGCGGGAAATCTTTGGCGCACAATTTGCTCGAGGTCACGGCGTTCTATCGCATCAATCACGATGTCCACAGCCTTGAGGCCCATGTCGTCCACAGGTTGCGTGATCACATCCAACGGTGGATCGACCAGGCTGGTCCAGGAGTAATCGTCGAAGGTCAGGAACGAAACATCTTCCGGGATGCGCAAACCCAATTCTTTGATTGCACGGAACGCACCGGATGCTTCGTTGCCGGTCATCGAAAAAATGGCGGTCGGCGGCTCGGGCAGGCGCAGCAACTCGAGGGTGCTGCGGTAGCCGCCCTCTTCGCTGAGGGTCGTGCTGCGTTGGTACGTTTTTGGCAATTTCAATCCGAGTTCGCGCATGGCCCGAGGGAAGGCCTCGCCGCGTTCGTCTTGCAGGCGTTTGGCATCGTAGACCGTCAACGCCGCGATGCGTTTGTGCCCAAGGTCGTGCAGGTATTTCACACCCATGAGCACGCCACCGTCGTTGTCGAGCATGATGTGTCCGAACGGTGAGCTGTTCACGAAATTGTCAATCTCGAGGATGTACG
>JANOWZ010000145.1:0-4124 GCA_031418155.1 Deinococcales bacterium | reverse complement strand
TGCCGAACCTGCCGGTGACGGTCGTGCATCGCGCCGGAGGCAGCGGCACCACCGCAATCTTCGTGGATTTTCTGGGCAAGACCTCCAAACCCTGGGCGGACACGATCTCGAGCGGCCCGAAACAAATCGTGGCCTGGCCGGTCGGTCTGCCCGCGCAGGGCAACGACATCCTGGCCGGACTGGTCAAACGTACGCCCGGAAGCATCGGCTACTCGGAATTTGCCACGGCGGTCTTTAACAAAGTCGAGTACGCGCTCGTCAAGAACGCGAGCGGACAATTCGCGCCGCCGAACACCAAAAACATCTCGAGTGCCGCCGCACAGGTGCGTCTTCCCAGCGACACCAGAATCGGCCTGACCAACGCGGGTGGCGATGCCTACCCGATTGCCGGGTTCACCTGGGCGCTCGCATACCAGGATCAACGCTACAGTGGGCGCACGCTCGAGCAGGGCAAGGCGCTTGCGGATTTGTTGTGGTGGATCACGCACGAAGGGCAAGCATTGATCGAACCGCTCGGCTACGCGGGACTACCACAAACAGCGGTGGCTCGAGCCGAGACGATCATCCGTTCGATGCGTTTCGGGGCGGCCAAGTTTCGTCCATGATCTGCTGGGATCACAAATCGCTGACAATTCGGCGATAGCGTCCAAGCGTGAATAAAAATCTTGTGATTTCTGCCGCGTTGATCTCCGGTCTCGCCCTCGCACAAAGCACCTGGCCGACCGCACCGACCACCGACGGTAAACCCAAGCTGCTCGAGACGCACGCCATGACCGGTGTCAGCGTGGCGAACCTTGCCAACCCGCCGTACAGCCTCGAGAAGTCCACGAAGAACGGTCTGCCAAATCCGAACCTGGTCAGTTTTGGTTCCGCAATTGTTTGGGGCAACGGCAATGAATTTTATGGCATCACGGATCGCGGTCCGAACGGGGATCACAAGAACGCGGCGGGCGAGGTGGACGGCAAACTGTTTCCATTGCCGGAATTCAACCCGACGATCATGCGGCTGGCCTTGGACGGCGCGAGCGGTTTGAAAATGCTCGAGACGATTCCACTCGTCGATTCTGCGGGCAAGGGTGTCAGCGGATTGCCGAACGACAAAACCGATGACATTCCGTTCAGTGAACCAGCAGGCGATGCAAAAGCGATTCCGTTCAATCCGAATGGTGTGGACACCGAGGCGTTGAATCGCCTCCCGGACGGTAAATTCATTTTCTCCGAGGAGAACTCGCCGAGCGTGCTGATCGTGTCTGCCAAGGGTGAGGTGCTGGTGCGTTACACGCCCGCCAACAAGAAACTCGAGGGTGCGACCTACCCGGTCAAGAACATCCTGCCCGCTGTGCTCTCAAATCGGCGCAGCAACCGTGGCTTTGAAAACCTGGCGCTCTCCAAAGATGGCAAGACGGCATTCGTGATCATGCAATCCTCGATAGGCAGCACCAAAGACGCGCAACTCGAGGCGAGCAAAGTGGTTCGTGCGATCAAGCTGGACCTCAGCGATCCGTTGAACGCCAAAGTCACCGGCATGTACCTCGTACCAACCAGTCCGAAAGCAGATTATCCGGCGACCAAAAACCAACGCGACCTAAAGTATTCCGAGGCCGTTTGGATCGCGCAGGATAAACTCTTGATGCTTGAGCGGGCCGCGAAATTGGTCAAGTTGTTCGTGGTTGATTTTGCCAAGGCATCGAACATTTTAGATCGTCCCGAAGCGAACAACAATGCGTTGCTGTTCGACCGGGCGAACACGGATTTGAAATTGTACGGTGTCGAAGTTCCAACCCGCGAACAGGTCTTCTCGAGCGCGGACCTGCCACAAATCGACGAGGAAAAACTCGAAGGTCTGGCGGTCTTGAACTCGAGCGTGCTTGCCTTGGCGCATGACAATGATTTTGGCATCGGTGACAACACGACGAACGCACCATCGAAACTTTGGATTGTGCAACTTCCCAAAGAACTGCCTGTCTCCAAGTAAGCCATTTCACTCAACCCGAAATCGGCATAAGCTGATCCGAAATGACCAAACCAAAACACCTCGAGCCCACACGACCTGAACACTCGCGTTGGCTCGAGGTTTTATTCTTGGCGGCGCGTTTGGGCTTCACTGCCTTCGGTGGTCCAGCGGCGCACATTGCCATGCTGCGCGAACAGGTCGTCACACGGCGCGGCTGGCAATCGGATGCGCACTTTCTGGATTTACTCGGACTGACCAACCTGATTCCCGGCCCGAACAGCACCGAGATGGTCATGCACGTGGGACTCGAGCGGGCGGGATGGCGCGGACTGCTCGCCGCCGGGTTGGGTTTTATTCTGCCCGCCGCCGGAATCACTTTGGCGCTCGCGGTGGCGTACAAAGAGTTCGGCTCGAGTCCACAACTGAAGGGTGTTCTGTATGGCCTGAAACCGGTCGTAATCGCCGTGGTCTCACAGGCGATTTGGGGCTTGGCACAACTCGTTTTCAAATCTTGGACCTCGAGCCTGATCGCCGTTCTCGCTGTCATCGGATCATTGCTTGGCGGACCAGAATTGCCGATCTTGTTTGCGGGCGCGGCCTTGATTGTCGTACTCGAGCGAATCCAAAAAACCCAAAACCTCAACGCGCTCGAGCCAGTCACATTGACCGGAATTTTTTTGCTGTTCTTGAAAATCGGTGCAACCATTTACGGCAGCGGTTACGTTCTGCTTGCATTTCTGCGCGGCGAGTTCGTGACCAGAGGTTGGATCACGCAAGCCCAACTGCTCGACGCGATTGCAATTGGGCAGGTCACACCCGGACCGGTTTTCTCGAGCGCCACTTTTGTGGGCTATTTGATCGCCGGATTTCCTGGCGCGGCCCTCGCCACGCTTGCCATCTTTGGACCAGCATTCTTGTTCGTGGCACTCACCGGTTCTCTCGTTTCAAGGTTGCGCCAGCATCCGATCTCGAGCCAACTCCTGAACGGCCTGAACGCCGCCGCGCTAGGATTGATGGCGGCGGTCACGCTCGAGCTTGCACGCTCGGCATTGATCGATGCTTGGACGGTTGCGCTCGCGCTCGGCTCGGTGATCGCACTGGTGCGTTTCAAAATCAATTCGACTTGGTTGGTCCTGGCTGGCGCGTTGCTCGGACTGATCCACGCCGGATTGTCGAATTCCAGATAACAATTCCATGACAGACCTTCGGCTGACAAAGCCTCGTTAGCATTCCCTCGAGCCAAGAACAATCCGGCTCGAGCGGAGGCAAGATGATTCGTTTAGAGGGAGTCTCACACACGTACACCAACGGCACGGTCGCCTTGCGCGACGTGGACCTGAACCTCAACTCGAATGACTTCACCGTCCTGATTGGACCGAGCGGCGCGGGAAAAAGCACCTTGATGCGGGTGCTGAATGGCCTGGTCAAACCATCCAACGGTCTGGTTTGGCTGAACGATCTCGAGGTTACGCACGCGAACGAAACGCAAGTGCGACTCGAACGGCGCAGCATCGGCATGGTCTTTCAACAGTTCAATTTGGTCAAACGCATGACGGCACTCGAGAACGTGCTGATCGGACGTTTGGGCTTCATGACCGCATGGCGTTCAACCTTCAAGGCGTACAGCAAAGCAGACCGCGAACTCGCCTTCGCCTGCCTCGAGCGCGTCGGCATGAGCGGTTACGCATGGCAACGTGCCGACACGCTTTCTGGCGGGCAACAACAACGGGTCGGGATTGCTCGAGCTTTGGCACAACAACCAAAGTTGATTTTGGCCGACGAACCGATCTCGGCGCTCGATCCAAAAAGTGCGGATCAAGTCATGGAACTCTTGCAGAGCATTCAACAGGACGATGGCATCGCGGTCGTCACCAACCTGCATCACCTCGAGCGTGTGCGCGAAGTCGGTGAGCGCGTGATTGCCCTCAAACGTGGCCGCGTGGTCTTTGATGGTTCCGCAATGACGCTCTCTGAAGCCGTGGTGCGCGAGTTGTACTACGACGACATGAGCGAAGTCGATCACCTTGAAGGTGAGCAAGTCGTGGTCATGCGTCCGACCCTCGAGCCCAAAAAATCAGCCGTGACCAAATTGAATTCCCCGAGTTTCTTGCCGTTGCGCAACGGTGAGATGCCGTACCCGCCACACCCATCCGATCAATTCGAGCCCCTA
>JANOWZ010000144.1:0-3216 GCA_031418155.1 Deinococcales bacterium | reverse complement strand
CAAACGTTTTACCACCGCAACAAAACCGGTGACCTGATGAACCGCCTGACCAGCGATTTGAACATGGTCCGCGAAATGCTCGGGTTTGGGGTCAACAACGGAAGCGCCACGCTGATGCGCTTGGTCATCAATGTCGCGCTGATGATAGTGCTCTCTCCAACGTTGGGATTGATCGTGCTCGCCGTCTTTCCGGTGCTGGCGGGACTGCTCGCCATCATGGTTCGGGCCATCGCCAAACGTTACGAGGATGCGCAAGAACAATTCAGCGTGATCACCGCACGGTCGCAAGAAAATTTTTCTGGCATTCGTGTCGTCAAAGGCTACGCGATTGAGGATCGGGAGATTGAGGAGTACAAGAAACTCAACAACGATTACAAACGCAAATCTCTGCTGCTTGCCGCCGCCGAAGCACCAGAATGGGCGGCGGTCGGCATCTCAATGAACACCGTCTTCGTGATCGTGCTCTTGATGGGCTCGAGAGAATTGCTGTTCAATGGTGCGCTCGAAGGCAAGACGAATGCCGCGTTTGCCGGTCTGACGCTCGGGGCGTTCGTGCAATTCTTTGTCTACCTCTTCGAGCTTTCCTGGCCGATCCTGGCGATAGGCTGGATGACCAACATCTTTCAACGCGGGGCCTCGAGTTGGGCACGACTGCAAGAGATTCTCGATGATGAACCCGAAATTCAGGACAACGCCAAAACCGATCACACCATCTCGAGCGTGCGTGGTGAAATTCGATTCGATCACGTCAGCCTCAAAGCTGGCGGGCGCACATTGCTGAACGATGTCAACCTCCTGATCCCCGTTGGGCAAACCATCGGCATCACCGGACGCACCGGATCGGGCAAAACCCTGATGGCCCAACTCGTCGGCAGGCTGCTCGAACCCACAGGCGGCAGCCTTCAAATCGACGGGCGTGACAGCCGCGAAATCCCGCTCGAGGTCTTGCGCAAAAACATCGGCCTCGTGCCGCAAGAACCGTTTTTGTTCAGCGCCGAAATCAAAGAAAACATTTCCTTCGGTTTGCCAGAAAGCACCCAGATCGAACATGCGAACAACGTCGACCTCGAGCGTATCAAATGGGCCGCAAACGTCGCCGGACTCGCCAAAGACGTTGAAGATTTCCCTGACCAATACGACACGGTTCTTGGCGAACGTGGCGTAACGCTCTCCGGTGGACAACGTCAACGCACCGCGCTGGCTCGAGCCGTGGCACGCAAACCCGCCATCCTGATCTTGGACGACAGCATGAGTGCCGTGGACACCGAAACCGAAGCTCGAATCCTGACCGAATTGAAAACCGTGCTCGAGGGCCGCACCGTCATGCTGATCGGCCATCGCGTCAGCACCCTGCGCTACGCAGACCACATCATCGTGCTCGAGGCCGGACGAATTCTCGAGCAGGGATCACACGAGGACCTGATCAAACTCGGTGGACATTACGCTGAGATGGACCGCAAGCAGAGCCTCGAGAAAGACGTAAACGAAGATGATATTGAACCGCAAACGCAAATTGATCGGCTCGAGGTTTGAGTTACGACAGGGCGAACATAGAGTTCGCCCCTACGGGAAAGACCTTCGTAGCTCGAGAAATACTATTGGACTTTGCCCTCGCTTCGACAGGACAACCACAAGGGATTGCCCTACGAAAACAACTGGAATTACACTCGCCTCGATTTGGGCGAAGCATGCATCACGTCTCACGTGTGTTACACGATGCCCCCACGCAAACCCAGGTTTTACTTTGATCTTTAATCTTTCCTCTGCCTTCCCCTCGAGGTTCCCATGCGTGACGAAGACGCTTTCACCAAACAATTCGACTGGCAGATAACACAACGGATTTTCAAATACTTGCGCCCGTACCTCTGGGCCGTGGTTGCCGCACTGCTGCTCGCGCTGATCGGATCGGTCACGAACCGCATGTACCCGGTTTTGCAAGCGCAAGTGATCGACAATTACCTCAAACCCATTGCGGGCACGGGTTTTGCCAAACTCAGTTTGGACGAACGTTGGAACGGCATCGTCCTGATCGGCATCACGATTGCGGTCATTGCCATTCTCGAGTTTGCAGCGCGGTACGCCTTCAATTACTTGCTGACCTGGATGGGTCAGAACGTCCTGTTTGATGTGCGGGCCGATCTGTTCGCCAAACTGCAACGCCTGCCACTCGCGTATTTTGATCGCAATCCGGTCGGACGCCTGATCACCCGAGTCACCTCCGATGTGGACGCGATCAATAATTTCATCACCGATGGCCTGATGACGATGGTCTCGAGCGTGTTCGTGGTCACTGGCACGGCGATATTGATGTTCTTGTTGAATCCCAAACTCGCACTGGTGACGCTCGCGGTCGTGCCGATCCTGTTTGCGGCTTTGCGTTTCTTTCAAACACAATTTCGTTTGGCCTACCGTGAGATCCGCATCAAGCAAGCGATTGTGAACACGTACTTGAACGAGAACATCACCGGTATGGGCACCGTGCAAATCTTCAACCGTGAGGCGCGAAACAAACGTGATTTTGACGTGCTCAACAAAGATTTTTTGGGCGCGTACTTAAATTCTGTTAAGTGGTACTCGTACTTTTTTCCAACGGTTGGCATCATCGGGCAGTTCGCGCTGGCCATCGTGATTTGGGTTGGCGGTGGCGATGCGGTCAGTGGCGCGGTCACAATTGGCACGCTGTACGCCTTCACGCGCTACGTCTTTGACTTCTTTCACCCGCTCGAGGATTTAAGCAACGTGCTGAACACCTTGCAGGCGGCGATGGCGAGCGCCGAACGCATCTTCGGGATTCTTGACGAGCCCGAAATTGTCAACGACAAACCTGACGCAAAAGTGCTCGAGGGTGGTTTCCGAGGCGAGGTCGCCTTCAAGGATGTTTGGTTCTCGTACAAGCCGGTCGGCGAGGAAGTCACGGCGCAAGATTGGGTCTTGCGCGGCATCAACTTTCACGTCAAACCTGGCGAGAGTGTGGCCTTCGTTGGTGCGACCGGTGCGGGCAAAACCAGTGTGATCAGTTTGATCTCGAGGTTTTACGACATTCAACAGGGCAGCGTCACGGTCGATGGCGTGGATGTGCGCGATTACCGTCAGCGTGATTTGCGCAAGCACATCGGCGTGGTCTTGCAGGATGTCTATCTTTTTTCGGGCACGTTTGAGAGCAACCTGCGCATGAACGACGAAAGCATTCCGCTCGAGCGCATCGTGCAGGCCTGC
>JANOWZ010000143.1:0-14589 GCA_031418155.1 Deinococcales bacterium | reverse complement strand
TTGCTCGAGAGAATCCATGTGATCGGTTCAAACGTATTCAGGTTGAGGTTCGAGGTCAGACCGACTTGAAACTTTGCGTCTTCGGTTCGGTAGCCGACGGTGGTGGTCAGGTCTTTCCAGCGGTTCTCGAGTGCGCGGGTGTTCGGGAATTGGTTGCGGCGTTCGTCTGTGGTCACGAAATCGTAACCGAACGAAACACGGAAACTGAATCCGCTTGCGGCATTGTTGCCCAGGCCAAAATCCCACATTTGCGCTTCGTTGCGTTCAATGTCGTAACTCAGGCTCGAGTTGGCCGTGATCGGGCTGGTGGTCAGGTTGGCGACGAAATTGGCCGGGGTCCATTTGAATTCTGGTTTGCGAAAATCAATCGAATCGCCGGCGCTGAGGCTCAACCAGTCGAAAGGGCGTGCGCCAATGTTCAACGATCCGGTCTCAGAGGGTCGGCCCCGACCAATGTTCAGTCCGTCCGCAAAGGGGCTTTCGCCCTCGCGGATCGAGTAGTTGTAATTCGCCCCAAAGGTCAATTTCCCCTCAAGCAAGGACTGGTTGAATCCGGCGTTCAGATCCGTTTGAATGTTGCGTTCAAACTCGCCCTCTGGATATTCGCTGCTTGCTGGGTTGCGGGTCGTGTAGTAGCGGCCCGTGAAGCCCTGGTTGGCAGTTAAAGTCGCGCCTTCCCAGAGTGGTTGATTGAAGGCCAGACCGTAATTCACCGTGAAACGTGCCGCCGAGATGAATTGGCTCGAGCCCGCCTCGTTTTTGGCGCTGCGGTTGTTGCTGTCCACGGTGGCCCGCACGTTGGCGAGTGAGACCCCAAAGCTGGTCACGGTGAACGGCTCGAATTTGGGCAACCAAGTGCCGAGCGCGGTGAAGCTGAACTCTTGCGCTCCAACATTTTGCAATTCCGAGTCTGTGGTTGTTAAATCGCGATGATCGAGTGCGCCGTTGGCGGTCAGGCTGGCGGCGTATTCGGGCGTGCCGACATCGAGTTTGAACCTGTAATCGGTGCGTTGGTCCGTGCCACTGATGCCGCGCAAGTCTTCGGATTTGATGCCCGCATCGGCCCGAGAGATTTGCGCCTCGAATTTGATTTCCGGCAGCGCATCTTCGGGCTCTGCACCTGGGGTCAGGTCAATCACGCCTTTGGTATCGAGTTGGTAGGCCAAGAGCGCCTTGTCTGCGCTGAAGGCTGTGCTCGAGCCTGCTGTTTTGGGTTTGGGTGGCAAGATCAGGAAAAACAGTTTGCTTTGGTTGGTGGTATCGAACAGGTTGTAGAGTTGCCATTCAAAGCCCACACCGAAGCTGGGGCTGCGTTTCTCGAAGTAACGCAGGAACGTGAAACCAATACCGAAATCGCCAGTCACGAACGGCAGGTCTGCCTCGATGGTGGTGCCATCGGGATTGCTGACATCGGTGTTGAGGGCCAGCCGCGGTTGTCTCGAGGGATCGTTCAGAAGCAGCACGATGATCGGCAAGAACATCACCGGTTCATCGGCGATCAAGACGGTGACGTTGCGTCCGATCAGGCGGTCGCCCGGATAGAGCGTCAGGGATTCGGCTCGGAATCCGTAATCGTTCGGGGTGCGTCCGCAACGGGCACACGGCGAAAAGTAGCCATCCACCACGTCCAACTGTCCAGGAACCCGTTCTGCTGAAACACCGATCACGTCAATCTCTTTGGTGGTGATCAGCACGTCCTCGCCCTGAAGTCCCTGCGTCTCGAGGTCCACGGTTAAATCTTGTGAGGCGAACGATTCGGTTTTGGTGCGGTAAATGCCGTTGCCGATGATGGTCAGGGTGCGTTTGGTTTTGTTGTACTCGATCCGGTCGGCCTCGAGTTCATCATCATCGACTTGAATGATCGCGGGATGGCCAGTAATCACCACCAGCTCTTGCGTTTCACCGCCGCCGGGTGGGGTGACGTTGCGCAACTCGAGCCGGTCCGCCTCAAGAATCTTGATGGTTTTGGCTTCGGCGATGCTGCCGATCCCTGCCGCACCCAAACTGAGTGCGACTGAGAGCGCGATGACTCGAGCGCTATGTGAAAGTATCTGTGCGGGCCTGGTGGCAAGTGGCAGAAATGCCTGAGCATTTCTCGAGCAGAGCGAGTGACCAAAAGTGACGTGTCGGACGAGTTTGGAACCGATTGGAGCGAAGCGGAAATAGGTGGAGAACTGAGACCGCACGGCACTAGCCGTCACGCCCGCCGTCTTGCGGCCCTGGAATCGTTTTGGCGAGTGGCGTCGGTTCATGGGGGATGTGATTTCTGCGATGACAACGTTCGAGGCTTTGACAACGCCTCACTCGAGGATGAAACCGTGTCGTGTGCTCGTAATGAGCGGTGGGTCAGGGTTGATGAATCCGTCTGGTCTGTTCAGTCGTCTTCTGACCGCCCCCGGTCAGCGTTTCATGGTTTGGCAGTTTGGACGGCAAAACGCGAACGCAGTCCGTGCTGCACAGGCTTGAGGATACAGGTTATCGGTTGACGTTCGGGGCCGAAACACCCCCCGTGTCCCAGGATTTCGCGTTCAGGATGGGGAAATCGAGGGTTTTGGTCCTGGGTTCAGATCGAGGCGACATGGGTTTAGGTGTTCGGCTCGAGTGTGACCAATCCCACAACAAACCGTCTGATTGGACGGTACACTAAACCGTCTGATTGGACGGTATCCAAATGTCGAAAAAAACTCCGGTCGAAACCCGAGAAAAACTCGTGCAAGCCGCCGCGCAACTCGTCGTCTCCAAAGGCATCAACCGTGTCACCCTCGAGCAAGTCGCGCTCGAGGCGGGGGTTAGCAAAGGTGGGCTGCTGCATCACTTCCCAAACAAGCGGGCACTTTTAAGTGGCCTGATGGATCAAGTAAGCATGGTTTTCCAGGCTAGACTGATCCGATACATGGGCTTTGAAACGCCCGGACAGGCGGGATCTCTGGCGCGAGCCTACATTCGCGCCAGCTTCGAGTACGAATCTGATGAACTGCAACTCACCAATGCGATTGCCACTGTAGTCAGTGAATATCCCGAATTGCTCGAAGACTTGCGACAAGGTTTCGCATCCCTCGATCAAGCGATGCAATCTGACGGCCTACCTGCCGCCAGAGCAGTCGTTATTCGTCTCGCCTGTGATGGATTGTGGTTCTCGGAATTGATCGGCTCAAGCCTGCAAGAACCTTTGCGCGAACAAATGCTCAAAGAATTGATTGCCCTGACCAGACTCGAACCGACCGAACTCGAGGATTCACGATGAAAGCCCTGAAACCGTTCTTCTGGTTTACCGACATCGCTTTCATTGTCTACTGGCTGATCACCGCATTGCACCTGATTCCGCCCGAATTTCTCTTCCCGGATTACAGCAATCCGATCCTGACGGCCTGGAATTGGAGCTTCTTACCACTTGACCTGCTGATCAGCGCCAGCGGCTTAGGATCGCTCTGGGCGTACAACAGGCGGCTCGAGGTTTGGCGTTCACTCGCGCTGATCTCGCTGACCCTGACGATGACCTCGGGATTGAACGCGATTGCCTTCTGGGTGATCCGTGGCGATTTCGACCCGACCTGGTGGATTCCGAACCTCTACCTGCTGATCTACCCGTTCTTCTTCCTGCCACAACTCTTGCGCCCCATGCTTGAGGTTCAACGTCTCGAGGTCCAATCATGAACCCAGAAGTCACGCAAATTCCCTCGAGCCAAACAAACTTAAGCACTCCAGAAGTCACCGGAAATTGGCAGGCACGGTTCTGGACGATCTGGCTCGGACAGGCGTTTTCGTTGATTGGCAGTGCGTTAACGCAATTTGTGCTGGTCTGGTGGATCACGCAGACCACAAATTCCGCCACCGCGCTCGCCACGGCGGGTATTGCAGGATTGCTTCCGCAGGCGCTTCTCTCGCCGCTCGGTGGTACGCTCGCCGACCGCTACAGCCGCCGCATCATCATGATCGTGACCGACACGATCACTGCCTTGTGCATGGTCATCCTGGTGATCCTCTTCTCGAGCGGCGCAATCCAACTCTGGCACATTTACACCCTGATGTTCGTGCGCTCGAGCATGCAGGCGTTCCAATCGCCCGCCGCCAGCGCCAGCACCGCGATGCTCGTGCCCAAAGACTGGTTGCCCCGTGTCGCGGGCATGAACCAGTCGATGCAGGGCATCATGACGATTGCTGCCGCGCCACTCGGGGCGCTCGCACTCGCCTGGATGCCGCTCGAACGGGCATTGCTGATCGATGTTGTCACCGCACTTCTTGGGGTCGTGCCGCTGTTGTTTTACGCCATCCCACAATTACGCAATCCCAACCCCAACTCGAGCATGTGGATGGATTTCCGTGAGGGCCTGCGTTTTGTGCGTGGCAATCCGGGATTGGTTAAACTCTACGGCCTGCTTGCGCTCGTGATCCTGACAATCATGCCGACGTTCTCCTTGCTGCCACTGCTGATCAAAACCCATTTCCAAGGGGGCATCAACCAAGTTGCACTGCTCGAGGGTTTGTCAGGTATCGGCATGATCGTTGGCGGCATTCTGATCAGCGTCTTCCCGCCACGCAACAAGATCCTGATCCTGCTGATCTCATTCGCTGTCTCCTGCGGCACGGTGGCCTTGACCGCACTCGCGCCCGGAAATTTGCTCTGGCTCGCGGTCGTCTGGTGGGTGCTTTCCGGCGTGACCTTCTCGACCGGTAACGCGCCAATGATGGCGATCATGCAAACTGTCGTGCCCAACCAGATGCAGGGCCGTACCATGTCACTGATGAACACGATCATGGGATTTGCCGGTCCTATCGGCCTCGCTATCACCGGACCGCTCGGCGAAAGTTTTGGTGTGCGCAGCGTTTTTATTTGGGGCGGCGCAATCTCGGCGGTGATCTGCTTGCTGGGATTGTTCTCGCGGGATTTGATGAGGATTGAACAGGGTCAACTCGAACCAACATCCGAAGCACAGTGATAACCTCGGGTCATGTTTGATCTTGCCATCGTCGGGGCTGGACCGGTTGGGCTGGCTGCCGCCATCGAAGCGAAACGTCTTGGTTTGAACGCGGTCGTGCTCGAGAAGGGCTGTGTTGTCAATGCCATCTTCGAGTACCCAACCTACATGACGTTTTTCACCAGTGCCGAATTGCTCGAGATCGGTGGGCATCCACTTGTTTCGTTGCGTGAAAAACCGGATCGCAAAGAGGCGTTGGCGTACTACCGACTGGTTGCTTCACGCGAGAATTTGGGCGTGCGGCAATTCACCGAAGTCACCGCGATTCATCCTGCACCGGCAGGCATCACACTCGAGGTTTCCGAAAAATCTGGTGAGATGGGCGTGATTGAAGCCCGCAACGCAATTTGGGCAACCGGCTATTACGACAATCCAAATACGCTCGGCATTCCCGGCGAGGACCTCGAGAACGTTTCGCAGTATTACACCGAGGCGCACCCGTTCTGGAAGTTGAATGTGACCATCATTGGTGCGGGTAACAGTGCCGCTGATGCCGCGCTGGATTTGTACCGTCATGGTGTGAACGTCACCGTGGTGCATCGTGGGCCGGATTTGCGCTCGAGCATCAAATACTGGGTGCGGCCTGACCTCGAGAATCGCATCAAGGAAGGTTCGATTAAAGCTTTTTTTGATTCAACCGTGCTCGAGATTTCGCAAGAGGTTGTGACCGCGCAAGGCCCGAATGGACTATTTGAAATTCCAACCGATTTCACTTTCATCCTGACCGGGTATCGACCACAAACCGAATTGCTCGAGGCCGCCGGAGTTCGTGTTGATGCCGATGGTTGCGTGCCTCACGATGAGAAAACATTCGAAACCCGAGACGTGCCGGGGTTGTACGTGGTCGGTAGCGCCGCGTTCGGCAAGTTCACCAGTCAAGTGTTCATCGAAAACGGACGCGATCATGCCGTCAAAGCCGTACATGCGATCAAAGCAAAACTCGAGGCGCGAGAAGCATCAATGACCTGAACACGGCGTAAGCTTTTCTTGAGGTGAATCGTGTGCAGAAATTGACGGCCAGTGTGATCGGTGGCGGCTTCGGCGGTGGACTCAGCTTGGACGCGCTCGCCACGTCGGACGATTTTGAATTGATCGCCGTGACCGATTTGCGCCCAGAAGTCTGCCGGGCGCTCGAGCAAAAATTTCCTGGAATGCGTTCGTTTAGCGATCACCGCGAGATGTTTGCAGTTTGTCCAACCGATGTCGTTTGCGTCAGCACCTACCCGCCCAGCCATGAAACGATCACGCTCGATGCGCTAGAGTTGCCACGCGAGTTACCACTGCGCGGCATTCTTGTTGAGAAACCGCTCGGGCATACGGTCGCTTCTGGCAGGCGAATTCTTGAGGCGATCCGCGCAAAGAATCTTCCTGTTGCTGTGCCGCACAATTTGCTCGCCAAAGATGCGCCACTGCAAATCCTCGAGCGTGTTCGTGCCGGGGAGATCGGCAACTTGCGTTTGCTCGAGGTGCAGTGTGCTCCCTGGGACGTGATGAATGCGGGCATTCATTGGGCGCATTTTTTCGTGATGCTCAGTCAACCCGATCCGCTCGAGTGGGTCATGGCGATGTGTGATGCCAGCACCCGCACATACCGTGACGGAATGCAGGTGGAGACCATCGCCGTAACGTATGCGCAAACCCAATCCGGCGTGCGTTTCGTGATGAACACCGGCGATCACGTCAACGTGGACCCGGCAGCCGGTGGATTCGAGACGTTGTTTCGCATCGTCGGCACGCACGGTCTGATCGAGTATCCCGCCTGGAGCGAGCGTTTCCGAATCCTCAACGCGGCACACCCGCACGGCGAGGAGGTTCACGTGCCGGATGGTCCGGTCAATGGGCATCGGCGTCACCTCGAGCAATTGGCCGAACAAATTCACACGGGTCAGATTCGCAACGCTCAACCTGATTGGACAATGATTGAATCTTCACTGATGGCGCTCGAGGTTTGCGAAGGTGCGTACCTCTCGAGCCAGCACCGCGCTCAGGTGCGTTTTCCGATTCACGAATTTGTGCCACCCGCGAGCAACGATTGGCAACCCGGTCAGCCGTACTCGGGTGTGGGTGGAGGACGCGATGGCCGCAAGCTCTGATCCCAACAGTTCTGTTCCGATTCGATTTGCCGTGATCGGTTCGGGTTGGCGATCCGAGTTTTTCTTGCGCATCGCTCGAGCTTTGCCGGAACGGTTTCAAATCTCCGCCGTGCTCGTCCGCGATCCAAGCAAGCATGCGGCGTTTGAGGCACATTGGAATCTGCCAGCCTTCAGTACGCTCGAGCAAGTTCTCGCCACCAATCCAAAATTCGTTGTGGTCAGCGTGCCGCGCGAAGTCGCTCCCGATTGTCTCGAGCAACTCGCCTCACACAACATGCCCGCTCTGTGCGAGACACCGCCCGCCGCCGATCTCGAGGCTTTGATCCGACTGCACCGTTTGACCGAACGGGGCGCGAGAATTCAGGTCGCCGAACAGTACGCCTTCCAACCGATGCACGCGGCCAGATTGCACCTCGCGCAATCAGGCAAGCTCGGCAAGATTTCGCAAGCACAGGTTTCGGTGGCGCACGATTACCACGGTCTCAACTTGATTCGCCGCTTTCTCGAGGTTGAATTTCAGAACTGCACGATCACCGCGCAAGCCTTTAACTCGAGCGTGATTCAAGGTCCAGGCCGAGACGGTCCACCCAACAGCGAAGCCCTCGAGAACGAACAGCACGTGGTGGCACGGTTCGATTTCGGGGATCGTTTGGGTATCTACGATTTCGCCTATTGGAGCCCGTACTTTTCCTGGATTCGTTCGCAACGCCTGCTGGTGCAAGGCACACACGGCGAGATTCACGACGAGACTGTGCGCTATCTCGAAGATTTTCGCACGCCGATTCAACTCGAGTTGTGTCGCGTGGACACCGGTCATGGTGGCAACCTCGAGGGTCATCATCATGTCGGTGTGCTGGCCGGATCGGAATGGTTTTATCGCAATCCGTTTGCGCCTGCACGTTTGAGCGATGACGAGATCGCGGTTGCTGCCTGCTTGCAGGGTATGAGCGAGTACGTTGCGGGCGGCTCAGGTTTTTACGGTTTACCGGATGCCTCGCAGGACCATTACCTGACCTTGATGATGCAGCGAGCGCTCGAGACGGGGCAGCCGGTCAGGACAACCTCGCAAGTCTGGAGTTGAAACCACAACCATGACACTCGAGGTTCAAAGGTTTTCAATTCACCCTCGAGTCCTTCAGCGTGCTCGTATGCGATTGTTCTTGGCGTTGTGTTCAACTTCGGCCAGACCGAGTGCTTCCATCAGTGGTGGCAGGTACATGCCAAAACGTCCACGCAAACCTTTTTTCAGGCCGTACCAGCCTCCCATCGGATTTTCCGACGACCTGCCCCAGGCTTCAATGGTGCCCTCTTTGGCAGGTTTTTGCTCGTCGGCACTGCCCAGTGGCATCCAGTCACCGTGCTGTTTGAGCATCTCGTGCAGGTCTGTCAGGCAACGCAGATCGTAACGCAGTTCGGTTTTGCCTACCGTGCAAACCAAGGTTGGCGGGCTGCTTGTCTCGTCACGGTGCATTCGATATTCGGTACTGCCGCTTGGGGTTTTCAGCAGCCAAGGATCATCCACAGTTCCTCGAGCGGTGCTGTTTGCTTGCTGGGTCATGTCATGCCTCCTGATTGAAAATGGCGATCTGAACTGACTCGAGTGAAGCCACGATCACGATATGCCTTCAGCAGTTTTTTTCAGACAAGCAGCAAACTCGTTGAATGATGGTTGCAGGTCGGGAATCGTGCGGGCAATCAACGGGGCCATCAAGCCGGTGAAGACCTCGCGCATCTCGTAATCCACGCTGCCGTCGGATTTGCTGGTCAGTGTGTAGGTGCGTTCACCCTTAAAAAACAATGGCGAACCGTCTGACCAGACCATGCGTTTTGGTGGGTTAAATTCGCTCACTCGCAATGGGAATCCTCGACCGGGATTGGCTTTGACGTACACGGTCACTTTTTCGCCGGGTGCAATCTTGCCTTCGATTCGGGTCACGGTGGTGTTCCACTCAAGCCAGCGCGAGGCATCGGTCAGGATCTTCCAGATGGTTTCAGGCGAGGCGTTGATGTTGACCTTGACGCTGAATTCGCTCATACGATCTCCTTGATTTCAGCCTTGAGGGGCTGTGATGGTCTTGAGTCGTGACAGTGCCGGTTCCCAGGCTCGAGCGTGGTTGGTGTGCTCTTGATTGTTTGGCAGACCCGAATGGCTGATCCTGACCCGTGTGCTGTCACCTTCAGGCTCGAGTGTGACCTCAACAATGGTCGAACCGGGCGGCACACTGATACTTCCTGCCCAGCCCCAAGTGAACACCAGACGGTGCGGCGGTACGAGTTCGACGAATTCCCCGATGATCGTGCGTGTGTCGTTGATTTCGATTCGCACCTGACCACCGGGGTGCGGCTCGAGCGTTGCTTGGCGACCCAACCACAAGACGATTTTGCCGGGATCGGTAAAATACGCGAAGACCACTTCGGGGCGTGCCTCAATCAAGATGTCGCGCTCGAGCAGATGGTCTTCGGTCACGGAGCTTCCTTTTTTGGCTCGGTCTGAATGGCCAGTTTGAGGTTGTTCAGGTGTTCTTCCCAAAAACCTTCGAGGTATTCGCGCAGTTCTTGGAGACCTTCGGCTGAAGTTTGGTAGAAGCGTTGCGTGCCTTCGCGGCGTTCACGGATCAACTTGGCTTCTTTGAGTACGCTCAGGTGTTGTGAGACCGCAGGGCGGGTGATCGTGAATTTTGCGGCGATTTGGCCCGCGTTCAGTTCCTGTTTGGCGACCAATTGCAGAATCGTGCGGCGGTTGGGTTCGGCCAGGGCGTGCAGGACAGCATCCATGTTTGGTTAATTTAGCATCGACTAACGTAAGCGTCAACTAACAAATCTGAAATTGGGTGGTTGGGATCAAGCCCGAGTGACATCTTCAGGTGGTGGATCAGAAAGATGCATCCATTTTTTCCCGGCGCGTCACGACGCAGACAGAAGGTTTTTTATTCAGGCATAAATGTTCGGATCGCTCGGGTTCGCCAGTGCCGCCAGACGTTGCAGATTTGCTGGGTTCGCATCCTCGAGCACCCGTGCAAACTCGTGTGGTGAAAGAATCGATTCCTTGAAATTGCTTGCGCCCTTCTCGAGCAACCAAGCGATCAGGCTCGAGAGTGCAGCCTTACCAGCTTGCCCATAACGCGGCCCGAACGCCTCGTTGGTCAGGATGGTTTTCGTGCCCTGATGCAGCATCAAGGCGTAACGGGCATTCTCGCGGCGGTCCTGCCAATCGGTGATCAGTGTGACGGTCGTTTGCGCGAAGACAAAATTCTTGGCGGCCAACTTGACTTCCTCGAGCGTTTCCAGGCTCGCACCGGACGTGCCAATCGGGTCGAGCATTTCGTTAATTGCTGCTGCTGCGGTGCTCGAGCTTCTGGCTTTCATGGCCCGAGCGTAACACGGGGCAATTGGCGATCAGTCACTTCAAATTGGCGACAACCATTTCAGCGATTTGTTTCGCCGCGACTTCGCTAGGTTCATGGTCTGTCTGAATCACCTTGCTGATCTTCTCGAGAAACGGCAAACCCGCACGAAATGCAGCGTAAAGAGAAAGCTGCACTTCTGGGAGGCGGCTTGCAATACGGTTCGGGTCTGGATCGTTTTGTGCCCTGCGGAGGGCTTCATGGTCAGAAACCATCAACGTCACGAATGTCTCTTGCACTTCAGAGACGAGATGCAATTTCAGTTCAAAATAGTCTTGCTCGGACCAAAAAGCACCATCGACAACAACGGCATTCAATCCGCTCGCGTAAAAAGATTCAACCAGGGCAGCGGTTGCACGGCGGGTTGCACTCCAGACGTTCTGATCGCCAAAATCAGGGTGTTGTCGGGCCATTGAATACACCACATCGGAGTCGATTACGGCGGTTGCAAGTTGGAATTCCCGTAAAAAAACGGCGACTCGAGCAGCGGTCGTGCTTTTTCCGCCACCGACGGGGCCGGTCACGATGATCAGGTGTTTATCACTCAAAATTTTTCCTTTGTATGGATGGGTTCGAGGCTCTCAGGCTCGAGGTTCGAGCCCTTTGAACTCGAGTGCGTCGCCAACGCGACCCGCAAAAGTTGGAACAGTCGTTGAGCGTGAAACTTGGGCGCAATGCATCACGTCCGTCTCGAGGCCAATCGCACTTAGCAATTGTGCGGCACGTGATTGCATCAATGGCTCGAGCGGATCGGCAAATTGTCGGCGCACCGTCAAGGCGACCCGAGCACCATCATCCAGATCCCATTCGCCAAGCGCCAGAAGGTACTCGCACAAAACGCCCGCCGTATAAACATCATCCAGGCCGATGTGTCCGTCCGATCCGGCACACAAAATCGCCACCTCTTCGCTCGCCAATTCTCGAGCTTTGCGGGCAGCGGCGTGGGCGTTTTGCAAACTGGCGAGCAGCACATGCTTGCCGGATTCGCAGGCGACGGCGGCGGCCCGTGTGCCGTTGGTGGTGCTCATCACAACCGTTTGGAAATCGAAACGCGATTCGCCCGTCTCGAGTGGACTGTTGCCGTGGTCAAAATCTGCTGGTGCGAGCCCACCGCGTTCTCCGGCGAGTTGCACGTTCTCGCCACGCAAGGCCCTCGCCTGCTCGAGTTCGCTGACCAGCAAAAGCGACACCGCGCCGCGCTCGAGGAAGGTCAAAGCGGTTGTCGTGGCCCGAATCACATCAACAACCAGCACCGTGTCCGCGTAGGGATTGGTGCGGGCCGTTTCGGGCAGCAGGTCAACCCGCAAGCGCATGAACATCCTCGAGTCTTCCAGCTTGCGCGAGCGTGCGCAATTGTGCGATGTTTGCCTCGATGCCGTTGGCGTTAAAAACCGCGCTGCCCGCGATCAGCACGTCCGCCCCGGCCCGAACGCAATCAGCAATCGTGTCAAGGTTCACCCCGCCATCAATTTCGATCAGGCAATTTGGGTTGAGGCGATCCCGCATCTCACGGACCCGAGACAAACGCTCGAGCGTGTTGGGAATGAATTTTTGCCCGCCGAATCCGGGATTGACACCCATCACCAGGGCCGTGTCCAAATCCGCTAACAGCATCTCGTAATGCTCGAGCGGCGTGGCCGGATTGCAGACCAGTCCGGCGCGTTTGCCAAGTTTCTTGATCGTTTGAATCGCACCGTGCGCGTGTGCGGTCGCCTCAGCATGGATCGTGATTTGATCCGCGCCAGCCTCAGCGAACATCGGCAAGAACGGTTCAGGATTCGAGACCATCAAATGCACGTCAATGAACAACTTGGTCGAACGCCGGACGGCCTCGAGCACCGGTAAACCAATCGAGAGGTTCGGCACGAAATGACCGTCCATGACATCGAAATGCAGCCAGTCCGCGCCACCGCGTTCGCAGGTTGCGAGTTGATCGGCCAACTTCGAGAAGTCGGCGGCAAGCAGGCTCGGAGCGATTCGGATGGGTTGGGCGCTGGCAATCACGGGCGGGATCATACCTGGCTTCCCCTGCCAAAACCTGATGTCCCGCCAAGAGTTCTCATGCTCGAGAAATCAGAACGAATGCTGGCAGTAGCGGCAGGTTTTTGCGGCGCTGCGGACTTCTTCAGCACATTGCGGGCAGGTTTTCATGCCGCGAAGTCGTTGGGCCAAACCGGTGCTTGAGAGCCATGCGAACAACCAACGCAGGACCAGAATCCCAGCCAATGTCACCGCAGGCTCGAGCCAACCGTCCGGCATCAGGCCAATCCAGATCGCACTTGCCAACAGCATCCCAAGCACCGTGCCGAACCCACCGAGCACGTTTCGTCCCAATCCTGAACCGAACGCCAACAGCAACGCGAACCAGAAGAACCTTGAACCGAGCAAGGTTCGGACCGCCTCGGGAATGGGGTTAAGACCCGTCCAAAATTGAGCCCATGAGCGCGATAGGTTCATGTGTGACCTCAAGCCGATTTTACCCGTAACCTGCGCCTCGAGACCTGTGACCTACCGGTAATACTGCTTGAGCAATTCCTGGTATTCCGGTGGCAACCTCGGGTCGAGCACGGCAGATTCGGCGGCGCGACGGTACGGTTCGGCACTCGGGCCAGAGGGCAATGTTCGGCTGGCATCTCCAGGCAATGGCAACGCACCGGACCTGGCAATGTTGCGTTTGGTTTCCCCCGGCAGGTACTCGAGTTTGCCCGCACCGTCCGCGTTCGGCACAGATTGCGGTTTGCCCGCACCGGTCGTGCCTTTGCCACCGGGCGTGTTGCGCGATTGTCCGCTCGGATCGTTCCCCTTTTGGCCTGGGTTCGTGCCGCCAAAATTCGAATCATCGCCCGCCTCGCCCAACCCCCTCGGGCCACGGTTGTCGCGGTTGCTCGGCGATGGTTGCGACTGCCCGCCGGATTGCCTGCCCGCTTGGTTCTGGCTCGACGATGGCGAGTTCTGACTGCCCGGTTTTCCGCCGCCCTGACCGGGATTGTCGCCTTTTTGACCATTGCGGTCCTGCGAACCATCCGCTTGCGAACCCGAACGCCGGTTGTTGCCGCTGCCCCGACGGGCATTGCCGCTTGGATTGCCCGAGGCATCGCTGCTGCCGCTCGAGGCTGTGCGGTCATCGGCCTGTTTCCCATCTTGGCCTTTTGGCGCGGGCGTTGGTGCTGTGGGTGGCGTGCGAACTGCGCCACGCTCGAGCGCCTGCCCAAACTCCCGTGAAATATCCTCATTCGATTCGGTGCTGGGAGCGCCACCCGAATTGCTCGCGCCCGGACGGGTTGCCCCAACGCCTGCCGTGCCGCCCGAACCACTCGGACTCGAGGATTGCGTTTGGCCTTGTGGGGCCGGATTGGTCACGGGAGCGCCGGTCAATCCGGGGTCGCTTTCCGGCATTTCGGCGGGCAGGCGGCGCTCGAGGTTGGGTTCGCTGCTGGCGGCAGCGAACGGGTTTGCCGTCGCGCCTCGGGCCGGAATCAACCAGACGAGCGAGACGAGCACGGCGGCGGCCAGCACCTCGAGCCAGGGCAGGTTTGGCAATTCGGCGTTTCGTTCGATGTTTTGCGCCTGCGATTCGAGGCGTTTTGAAAACCCGAACGGATCGTTCGGGGCAATCAGTGCGGTTGCGTAGGCATCACCGTACCGTGATGACACGACCTCGAGCGTGCGGTGTTCGTGCCATTGAAACGGCAACCAGATCGGATTCCAAACCAATCCCAGCAGCGCGAGCAGCAGCCACCACGGGCTCGATAAGACCCACATCAGCATCGCGGCAGGCACAAGCGCGATCAGGGTTTGACGCGCCCGCAGGCTCAGGCTGTGGCGGGTGTGCCATTGGCGGTGCAGGTTTAAGCTTGGGTTGTTCCAACCGGCGGGTTTGGTCATGTTCGAGCCTCGATTCCCCTTCGAGTATGCGTAACGATCCAGGAGGCAACTGTGAGCAACAATGCCAGCGCGGGCCAGACCGGAAGGCGTTCGCCGAGCAATTGCGGAATCAAGGCGAACGGTGCGGGCGTGAACAGGCTCGCCACAATCAGGATGGGCGGCAACCACCAGATTCTCGGGGCGAGCCTCGAGCCTCCGTGAACGCCCAAGCCCAGCAGCATCGGCGAAAAC
>JANOWZ010000142.1:0-19744 GCA_031418155.1 Deinococcales bacterium | reverse complement strand
CATGTTTCTTGACCATAAGATGCACCTGACGGGCATGGTCGCTTCGGTGTGAAATGAAACACCAACCCATGAGATGACTCCTTCAAAAACGCTGCTCGAGACACCATCGATTTCAACACGCCAGATTTGCCCTTGACTCCCAAATCCAAATCCAACCGATCATGCTCCGCGACCAACCGCACCAACCCTTCCGACTGATGCGTGTTCAACCCATCAAGAACCACATGCCATTTGATCGTCTGTATCGTGCTGTTGTTAACCGTGATCGTTTTCGTTGCTGCTAACATCGCCTTGATGTGCGCCACGAAATCCACCTCCGTGCGCGTCTCACCGACCCACGGTGCAACGATGCGCCCAGTCGCCACATCAAAACTAACGATCAACGATTGCGTGCCATGCCGAACATACTCAAACTCGCGTCGTTCCACCAAACCCACTCGCATTGGCAAGATCGGATGTTTATGCTCAAGCGCCTGAATCCCTGTTTTCTCATCGCTCGAAAGTACCCGTTCACCAGCCTCGAGTAACGCTTGTGCTTGCGCGTACAACCCGCAAATGTCTTCGATTTTCTCAACCGCTTCAAGGTCAGGTTCTTGATTCAACCAGACGTGACTGACTTGCGGTCGCAGGTCCGTTTCCTTTCTTGCTCACAAGACGGCACCTCGCGGGCCGTTCGCGCTTTAAAAAACGACCCATGTGACGCTCTGAAATCTGATCGATGATCTGGCGTTTGATCGCCTCATCCACGAGTTCTCGAGAGGTCCAATGACTGATCGGGCGGTCTGACAAACTCGGTGGTTCACAGGCAAGGGCAGTGATTTGACACCATTGTTCAGCGGTGATCACAGCGGGTGCACCTGGACGTTGTGCATCTTGCAATCTCTCGAGAATGCTTGTGTTTGATCCGGGCGGTTCGAGCCATCGGGTTCGCCAGTGACGCACGGTGTTCCGGCAGGTGTTTAACGACCGGGCAATTTCGTGGGTGTTCAAACCTTCGTTCAAGGCCAGAACGATTCTGGCGCGTAGCGCGGTTTGCTGTGATGTTTTGCTGTTGCGAATCAGCTTCTCGAGTTGCTCGTGTTCTTGGCTTGTGATTGGGACGGGTGGTGGTTTGATACCTGGCATGGGTTCTCCTCGGGCTGTGGTAGTCCGAGTTTACCTTATTGAGTCACGCATTTATGCCAGTCTCCACTAGGCGGTCCGATTGGTATCACGATCAATGGTTTGCCGTTGTTTGGTCCGACCGAAAATCCGATGGATGGCTACAAAGACCCGTACTTGAACGGAATCTTCGATTATTGCAACGGGCATCCGGCGCAACGTGGTGATTACCATTTTCATGCGCTTCCCAGCAACACGGTTTGCATTGCGGGGATCAAAAAGGTGGGGCAAGTGCTGGCGTATGCCTTCAATGGCTACCCGCTTGTCTCGCCGTATGTTTGCGCGAACGCAGCTTGCAGCAGCAACAAAAAACTGGTCAGTTCATGGCGTGTCAAATCTGGCGTGAATGCCGTGACCACAGCGGCCTGGGACGCACATGAATTTGTCTCCGGGTGGGCGATTTGGACCAATCCAACGGCATCACTCAAGCCGACGGAACCTATGCGTATGTGGCAACCGACAGCTTCCCGTTCCTCATGGGTTGCTACAAAGGCACGCCGACCATTCCCGCCCCACCGAGGTAAGCCATGAGCCTGCGTTTCAAAATCACCCTTGCACTGTTGGTGGCGTGCATCCTGACTGCGATCACGATCGGTTGGATCGCTCGAGGCGTGGTTGAACGGCAATTCACGCAGTCCTTGATCGATCAGGCGTTCGTCAATTACCGGCAGGATGTGCAGAAGTACGCCCGCGAGTACGGTTCGATAGAGGCCGCCTTGCGCTCGGAACGTTTTCCCGAATTCGTGGGCCGTACCAGGGGTGCTAACGGTTTGGCGCAACCTCTGAATGCGGATCGTGCACCATTCCCTTGAGATCCGAATAAACTGCCACCGACGGGTCCAGAACCGCCGCCGAACACGCCGGGCCAAGCGCTCAAGCCTCGAGATGCGGATCGGGTGATTCGTTTCCGTGTGGTCGACGAACGCGGTCAAGTGCTGATCCCGCAACATCAAACCGGACAGGTGGTCCAGTTCTCGAGGTTAGAGGCCAAAGAATTGAAACTCGGTCAGACGACCATCGGTTTCGCCCTGCCCGATGGTGTGGTCGAACTCGGACCTCGAGACATTGAATATTTGCGCGGCATCAACCAGGCGTTTCAGATGGCGCTGCTGGTCACGCTACCGTTTTTGTTGCTGGGTGGGTTGCTCTGGGGCAGCATTCTGACGCGCCCGTTGCGTCGCCTCTCGAGCGCACTGACGGCGATGGGGGAGGGCAACCTCAGTCAACGGGTCAGCGTGCAAACCCGTGACGAGATCGGCGTGTTGGGAAGGAGTTTCAACCGCATGAGCGAACAACTTGCGCTCACCTACAGCAACCTCGAACAGGCCAGAGATGCCGCTGAGGCCGCCAGGGTGAAATTTCTCGAGTTGTCGATCCGTGACGAATTGACCAACCTCCACAACCGCCGGTATTTCAATCAGCAAGCGAACTTTGTGCTCGAGCAAACCAAACGCAATCCGCAACCAGTCAGCCTGATGATCGCCGACATCGATTCGTTCAAACGCATCAATGACACCTTTGGTCACAGCACTGGCGATGCGGTGTTGCAAGAGATGGCCCGAATCGCCCAAGACAACGCCCGAGGCAGCGACGTGATCGCCCGGTACGGCGGCGAAGAATTTGTACTGCTCTTGCCGAACACCAATCTCGAGAACGCCGTTCAGGTGTGTGAGCGCCTGCGCAACAATATCGCCGAACACCACTGGTATCTGATCCATCCGACCTTGAGTGTCACGATCAGCATGGGTGTGAGCAGCAATCAAGAACACATTGACCTCGAGCCTTTGATTGCCCAGGCGGACAGACGGTTGTACGAGGCCAAAAACACCGGCAAGAACCGGGTCTGCTTTTAACGGCTCAGACCGTCTCGAGCCACGGTGTGATCGGCGCAATCGTCTCGAGCCCCAGCGCTTTACGCACCGCGAGGCGCGGCACGAAATTCACACCCTCGAGTTCGGCAATTGTGAACCAGTTTGCCCGAGCGATGCGCTTGGGTGGTTTGTGCCGTTTCAAATCTGGACGCAATTCGCCGCCAATGATCTGACCCATGAACGTCAAACGGAGGCCGTGATAGTCGGACTGAATCGATTCGCGCAAATCGATCAACTCGCCGACTTCAACTTGGAATCCGGTCTCCTCGATAACTTCACGGGCCGCACCATCGCGCAAGCGTTCACCGAATTCGACTTTTCCACCCGGCAAGTACCAGGCGTAAATCTGGTTTTTGCGATCATGGTGCGGCATCAACAAAATGCGACCATCTGAGATCAAGGCGACACCGGCGGCCACACGAATGGCTTTGCTCACGCCAGCACCAGTGGGTCTCGAGGTGTGAATTCAAAACGCAACATGCCTCAGCTTACCAAGCCTCGACAAACGCGACCCGAAAAACCCGACGTGCAAACTCAACGACTGGTTGGTATTTGATTGCCTTTGAACACCCCGAACGCATACCGCTGCTTGGTGCTCGGAATCACCCAAACGTACTGTTTGCCGTCTCTCAGCACGTCGTAACACGAAACTTGATGCGACCAGATCGAACAGAACTGCGTGTCGCTCACGTACCATTCGCCGAAGCTCACGCCGCTGCCAGCCTCGTGGTAGATGGTTGAGCCTTTGGCATCAAAATACTGAAAATACGCGCGGTCCTCCCAAACGCCGTGCGCGGTGTTGTTCTCGAGCAGGGTGTTTATTTCTGGTCCTGAGAGTTTCTGGCCCGATGATTTCCGACTGGGCGCAGCGAGGATGATGCCGAACAGAACGAAGATCAACACGCAGGCTCGAGCCAAAAGTGGACGCTGTATTCGCATATTTCAATCTACGTTGGCGGGGGCTGGAAGGTTCGGTGTGAGGCTCGAGTATTCAAACTGGAGTTCGTCGCCAGCCACATCGACTTTCAGGCCGCCACCCTTTGCCAGTGCGCCGAACAGCAATTCGTTCGCCACCGGTTTTTTAATGCGTTCTTGAATGACCCGAGCCAATGGCCTCGCGCCGTACAAACGGTCGTAGCCTTTTTTTGCCAACCAGCTTCGTGCTGCCGCCGTGACCGAAAGTTCAACTTTTCGTTCGAGCAATTGATCCTCGAGTTGGTGCAAGAATTTATCGACAATCGATTCCATCACGACCGGCTCGAGCGCGTTGAATGGCACAACCGCGTCGAGTCGATTGCGGAATTCGGGTGTGAACATCCGTTTGATCGCCGCCGCATCCTCGCCGGTTTTGCTCGAGCCGGTGAAGCCGACCAGTTTTTCGTTGGCTTCGCTCGCGCCCGCGTTGGTGGTCATGATCAGCACGGTGGATCGGAAATCGACTTGCTTGCCGGTGTGATCGGTCAGCTTGCCGTAATCCATGACTTGCAGCAATATGGAGAACAAATCTGGGTGCGCCTTTTCGATCTCGTCGAGCAACAGAACGCTGTGCGGGTTTTGCAACACGGCATCGGTCAGCAATCCGCCCTGATCGAAACCGACGTAACCGGGAGGCGCACCGATCAACCTCGAGACGCTGTGTTTTTCCATGTACTCGCTCATGTCAAAACGCAAGAATGGCACGCCCAATGTGAGTGCGAGCGTTTTGGCGAGTTCGGTTTTGCCGACACCGGTCGGACCAGAGAACAGGTACGCGCCAATCGGTTTGTTCGGGTCGCGCAGTCCGGCCCGCGAGAGTTTGATCGCGCTCGAGACTTCCTGCACGGCTTTTTCCTGGCCATAGACGGCACTGCCGAGCGCGTGCTCGAGGTTGCGCAAGACTTCACTGTCATCTTTGGAAATCGTTTTTTCTGGAATTCGCGCCATGCGTGCCACGACCGCTTCAATCTCCGGTTCGTGAATGATGCTGACTCGAGCCTCTTCAGGCAGCAAGGTTTGTGCCGCGCCCGCCTCGTCAATCACGTCAATCGCGCTGTCGGGCAGTTTGCGTTCAGCCAAATGCCGCATCGCCAAATCCACCGCCCGAGGCAAACTTTCTGGTGAGTATTTCAAACCGTGATGTTCTTCAAAACGCGATTGCAATCCCTCGAGAATTCGCACGGCATCGTCACGGCTTGGCTCGAGGACATCGATTTTTTGGAAACGCCTCGAGAGTGCCCGGTCTTTCTCGAATGCCTTGTACTCGGAAAAAGTGGTCGCGCCGATGCAGCGCAGCTTGCCGGTCAAGGCGGGTTTCAGCAGGTTGCTCGCGTCCATCGTGCCGCCCGAAGTTGCGCCCGCACCGACCACCGTGTGAATCTCGTCAATGAACAAAAGCGCACTCTGATGCTTCTCGAGTGCGTTTACAACCGCTTTCAATCGTTCCTCGAAATCGCCACGAAAGCGCGTGCCCGCCAGCAACGAACCCATGTCCAGCGAGAACAATTCCGAACCGATCAAACGAAACGGAACTTTCTGCGCCACGATGCGTTGCGCCAAACCCTCGAGCAACGCGGTTTTGCCAACGCCCGGATCGCCAACGAGAAGTGGGTTATTTTTTTGTCGCCTCGAGAGCACCTGTAAAATGCGGGTCAGTTCGTGGTCACGGCCAATCAGTGGGTCGTAATCGCCGTTCGTGGCCTTGGCGGTCATGTTCGTGCAGTACGCCTCGAGCGGGCTAGAGGCAACCGTGCCACCGTCCTCGCCACCACTCGGCACGCCAGCTTCGTTGTCACCGTTCGGCACGCCACGCACGCTTGAACCCCTCGAGATCGCGCTGGTCACGTCCACACGAGAAAGCCCGAATTGCTCGAGCAGCGCATAGACCCGTGATTGGCGTTCATCGAAGATCGCCACGAGAACATTTGCGCCGTTTGCCTGATCGCGTCCAGCCGAACGCATCGCCAGAACCGCCCGTTGCAAGACCCGCGAGAATGCCGTGGTCGGCACGGGTTTTGCCCGACGAACCACTTCCAAATCTTGCAAAAACACCTCGAGTTCGCTGCGCAAGGCCGTCAAATCCAAACCGCACCGCGACAGCACCGCCTGCGCGTCCGGGTCGTCCAAGAGGGCCAGCATCAAATGCTCGAGGCCCGCGTACTCATGACGGTTCTCGAGTGCGAATTGCATGGCGCGGTTCACGGTTTGTTCCAGGTTATCGGTCAGCATGTGAACACCTCAAAGGCAAGATTAAAGATGAAAGGGAAAAGATCAAAGTAAGTTCAAAATCACGGACTCGAGCAAGGTTTTCAGGTGTTACTTTCCTCTTGATCCCAAGACGCACCTTCTCACCGCCAAACCAGCACCTCACGGGCTTGCGGCGCTTGCGGGCGGGATCGCCTCTTTAACCTTTTCTCTTTGAGCTCGCTTTTCATTCCGGTTCCATCGTCGCCTGCAACGGATGCCCGTGTTCGTGTGCGGCCTCGGCGACTTGATTGACTTTGGTTTCGGCAACCTCGTGCGTGTACATACCGCACAAGCCTGCGCCCGCGTGATGCACGGCGAGCATGATTTGCACGGCCTCCTGTTCGGATTTGCGAAAGAAGGTCATCAGGACTTCGACGACGAAATCCATCGGGGTGTAATCGTCGTTCAGGATCAGCACGCGAAACATTTGGGGATCTCGAGTTTGGGTTTTGGCTTTGGTGCGTGTTTTGGTGCCCGTATCTGCCACACTCCAGAATACCGCGTGAATGGCTTCGGAAATTGTGAATTTTGCTGTGCAAACCCGGAATAACTCGAGGATTGATCACCTTACGATGATTTGTTTGGTGATGGTTCTCTCGAGGAGATTGCAATGATTTCTCGCATGTCCCACGCCCAGCCTGCTAACATGGACTTCGGAACGCGGCAAAGATTGTGCAAAACCGTTCCATCGAGGCCATTTTGCGACCATCAGCGTTAAAACTCGAGCCAGCCCTAAGCCTGCCAAAATTGGGGTTCAACGGGCACGCCTTGAAGGTGTTTGCGCTCGGGGCCGGCATGGTCTGGCCCGAATCGTGGAAACTCGAGATGGTTCGCCTGATGGGGCAACTGCCGCATTTACCTAAATTGGATGCGACTGCGCTCGCAGAATTTATCACCAAGCTCGAGGCGAACCCGATGTTTTCGGGCTTGCGTGATCACCCATCGTTTCGGGATGCGCTTTCCAAGATTGGCGAGAACCCGATGTGGGTGATTGGCGCACTGATCGCTTTTGCACTCGCCTGGTACGGTCGCCGCCGTCGACAGGATTCTTCTGGGACCCTCGAGCCTGCAAACTCTTCATTTTCGATCCGTTTGACTTCATTCATGACCGATGCCCGTGTGTTGGCTGCTCGGGCCAAACCAGAATGGCGTTTTGAAAGCAATCCAGCCCTCGCCCGATGTCGAGCGAGCGTGCTCTGGGCGTGTTACCTGAGTTGAAGCGGTTGCCAGCTTATGCATCTCGAGTCTTTCCTTGAGATGTGGACGCTTCGCAACTTGCCGAGACACTGGTGTTCTCAACCATGACCGTCTCGAGAATTCACCTCAGGAGCTTTTATGGGTATTTTGGACATTCAACCACCACGCGAAATCATTGAAGCGGATCGTCCGGTCAGTCCGGCAAGCCTGCTCTCGAGGTCATACCGGGATCGCCTGATCGAACGCGGTGTTTTAGGTCTGTACCGTTGGTACACGGCGCGTTCACAAGAAACCCGCAATTGGAACCCGGATTTGGGTTTCGATTGGCGCAGCCTGCGCACCGATTACAGCCCGGACACGCAACAGATTCTCGAGGGTTTCTTTGCGGTCGAACAGTATGCGCCGGATTACGTCAGCAAGTTCTTGCACATGGTGCGCCGCTCGCATGGCCGTTCGCACTTTCAGATGCGTTGGGGCAGCGAGGAAGAAAAGCATGCCGACACCTGGGAGAACGCGGTGCTGTTCTCCAAGTCACGCACGCCGGAATACTTGCGCGAGTACAAGATCGCCTTGCGCACCAACGAATGGAAGATTCCGTGGGACGACGCGCTTCACGTGCTTCTCTACACTGTCTTTCAGGAACGCGCCACACAACTCAACTACTTGAATCTCGCCAAAGTCGCCACTGGCACCAGCGACAAGCTCAAGAACGATGTCGATCCAGTGCTCGCCAAAGTCTCAATCACCATTGCCACCGATGAGGCCGCGCATTACAACTTCTTCCTCGAGTGCGCCCGCTTGTTCATGTACTACTATCCGCTCGAGACTTTGGAAGCGATGCGCGATGTCGTCAACCATTTCGCCATGCCCGCCAGCGATATTGTGCCGAACTGGGATGCCTTCTTCGAGGCGGCCTACCGCAACGCAATTTACGGCCCCAGGGAATACGCCCGTGATGTCGTCGCGCTTGTCTTCAAGCAGTTTGGCGTGCAGAACAAACGCGCCCTCGAGGAAGGCATTCGCCGCACCCGCCTCGTCCCAGACGAGTACGGACAAATGCAGCAAACCTCAATCTGGCAGAGCTTTGATCCGGGCCTGCTTGAGCGTGACGTGATCAAGATTTACAACAAGATTGGTGCGTTCGAGCACTCTTACGGCATGGACAAGATTGATCCGGTGATTTTCGAGACGAATCCGGTCTGGCCTGCCGATCAAGCTGCCGACTGAACAGCAAGGGAAAAGGTCAAAGGTTAAAGCTGAAAGGAACGGCAACAGCGTGATGCTCGAGCCGTTCCTTTTTCCTTTGACCTTTTCGCTTTCACCGGGTTTTTAACCCTCGAGTGCCTCGCGCAGATGATGCGGGATCGGCACGGTGCGTTTTTCCAAATCCGTGGCGATATGCTCACTGAAGCCCTCGGCCAACAAGCTGCTGTCGGGTGTCTCGAGCGCGTAGTCGAAACGCACCAGACGCGATTTCAGAGCGCTCAGGCGGGTGGTCAGGATGATCTCGTCATCGAACCTTGCGGGCCGCCGGTATTTCACGCCGATGTTGGTCACGACCAGGTACACGCCGCGCCGTTCGACTTCACTGTACGGAACGCCGATCTCGTCCAGAAATGCAACCCGGCCCATCTCGAGCCAGATCACGTAATTGCTGTGATGGGCTATCCCCATTGCGTCGGTTTCGGCGTAACGGACTTTGAAACGAATCTGGGATTGCCGGACTTTCGGACTTGAGCCACTCAAAACAGGGTCTCGCTTGCATCATGAAAGCTCAGCAATGGCGTGCGACGCATCGGCAATTCTTGGGCCAGTTGGCGTTGCAAAAAACCCTTGCCATGTTCGAGTGCGGCCAGAACCTCGGTGTTGTTGCCCAGGCTCGAGATAAAGACGCGGGCGTAGCCGAGATCGGCGGTGACGCGCACGGCTTCAACCGTGACGACGAGTGGCAATCGCGGGTCACGCATGTCGTGGATCACGCCAGAAAGTACTCGGGCGATGTTGGCTTCAACTTGGGCGGTACGGGTGCTCATGGGAACCTCAAAACATGGCGAAGGGCAAAAGGTGAAAGGCAAAGGAAAACCAGGTTCGAGTTGTTGAATCTCACAAGCGTTCAACCTCGAGAACGCATGATACGCGCATTGCTCGAGGTTGGGTCTGATGGGAATGGCTTACTCAGGTTTATGCTCCGCTGACGCGACGGATCACGCTGGCAATGTTCTCGGCCAGGGTGTGAATCTCTGCTTCGTTTGGACCTTCAATCATGACGCGCACGAGCGGTTCGGTGCCACTGGGTCGCAAATTCACTCGGCCTCGGCCCTCGAGCGCTTTTTCGGCATGCGCGACGGCTTCGATCACTTCGGCGTGTTTGCTGATGCTGTGCTTGTTGGTTGGACCGTCGGCGGAGACGCGCACGTTGACCAGCGTTTGCGGAAACATCACCAATTCCTTGCGCCAGGTCTCGAGGCTTTTGCCGCTGGCCCGTACGGCTTTCACGGTTTGTAGGGCTGCCAGGATGCCATCGCCGGTCGGGGCGGCATCCAGGATCAGGATGTGCCCAGATTGCTCGCCACCGAGGGTCAGGCCACGCTCAAGCAGGCGTTCATGCACGTAACGGTCCCCGACGGCGGTGCGTTCCAGCGCAATACCGTGTTCGCGCAGTTTGACCTCCAAGCCCATGTTCGACATGATCGTGGCAACGACAGTGTGCTCTTTGCGGTGCAAGGCCGTGATGTAGAGCATGTGATCGCCTTGGACCAGTTCGCCCGTGCCGTCAACCAGGATGACGCGATCCCCGTCGCCATCGAGGGCAATACCGAGGTCAAAGTTGCCGTCACGAACGATTTGTTGCAGGTGATCCGGGTGGGTGCTGCCGCAATGGAGGTTGATGTTCTTGCCGTCCGGGGTGTTGTACACGGCGAAGACATCCGCCCCGGCACGTTGGAAGACCCGAGGCGCGATCTTGAAGGTCGCGCCGTTGGCGCAATCGAGTGCGATTCTCATGCCGCCGAGGTCTGGTGCGTGCTTGAGCAGGAAGTTGATGTACAGGCGTTCCGCCTCGCGGTAATCGTTGACCGTGCCCATGTTCGTGCCGGTCACAGGCTCAAAATCATGTTCGAGGTTCGCTTCAATCTCGAGTTCGAGTGTGTCGGAAAGTTTCTCGCCGTTCGCACCGAAGAACTTGATGCCATTGTCCTCGAACGGGTTGTGTGAGGCCGAGATCACCACGCCCGCAATCGCGCCGAGTTGCCGTGTCAGGTACGAGACGCCTGGTGTTGGAATCACGCCGAGGTGAATCACATCCACACCTCGAGCCGTCAATCCTGCGGCCAGTGCAGCCTCGAGCATATCGCCGCTGCGTCGCGTGTCACGCCCAATGACCACGACCGGTTTGCGGGTTTGGGTTTTGAAGACCTCTCCGGCGGCAGCACCGAGTTTTAACGTCCATTCGGCGGTGAGTGGGTTTTGTCCAGCGACGGCACGCACGCCATCGGTTCCGAAGTATTTACGGTCAGCCATTGAGAACCTCGAGAGAAGATCAGGTAAAAGAAAAAAGGTGAAAGCTTAAAGTGAAAACACAGATCGGGTCATTTAACCAGGCGCACTCGAGTCTCGGGTGTGCTTTGGTCACATCTTCGATTCAGGTTTTCTGGTGGGAAGCAAAATTGGTCAAAGTGTGACTCGAGGCACGAGCCTTTACTTTGACCTTTGACCTTTGACTTTTTCACTGGTTTTTACGTTCCCGGATTGCGGTAGCGTCGCCATGCCGCGAACGCCGATCCGATCACGCCGAGCAGCATGAAGCCGATTCCAGCGAGCAGGCTTGGGCTGACTGGCAGGCTCGAGTCTGGTGCTGCGGTGCTCCACGGGAAGACGCTGGTCAATGCGTTGAAGGCGCTGATCAACACGCCGCCCATGCCAATACTGAGGATGGCGCGGTAGGCGAGGTTCAGGTCGCTGCGGCGCGGAAAGATCGAGGCGACAAGCGCGTACCCCGGACCGAAGATCGCCACGGCGACCATCAGGCCAAGGAGCGCACTGCCTGACAGGGTGCTGGTTGGCAGGGTGCTGGCGAGAATGCCGACTCCCAAGGCGACCACGGCGGCGACGGTGCTTGTCATCAAGTCCACGAATTGTGTCCAAGGCAGGTTGCCACTCGGATCGAGCGGTGGTTCGCCGAGCAGGTTCGGGTCGAACGGCTCGAACATCACGGGCGGTGCGCTCATGGTTTGGGTTTGACGCACGACCGGAATCATTGAAACGACGTTGCCCTCCAGGTACGGATTTTTCGGGCCTGGGAATGGGTTGCTCTCGAGGTTGCGGTCGCGCTCGAATGGGCGCAGGCGCGGTTTGCCCGTGCCGGTATCGTCTGTTTCGAGGTCATCTGGGCTGAAGCTGGGGTCAGCGTTCGCCATTGGGTTGAGGTGGTGCTGTGGTGGCGTTGTTGGGATCGGAGCGTTATAGGACGGAGCATTCTGACTCAAGTCCGGCAGTGGGGGCATGCGCTGTGCGGGCGGCTCGAGGTTTGATGCGGGTGGTGCGACTTGCTGGGACGGGTTGGGTTGGGATGGGGTGGGTTGTGGCGGTGCCGCTGGCGGTACGACGATGGGCGCTGGCGGTTCGATCACCCGTGGCCGCGCATTGCGTTGCGAAAGCCCAATCAAACGGTTCTCGAGGCTTTGATCGCGGGTGGTGCGTTCAAGTTGGCGCAAGGTTTTGATCTGCTCGAGCGCACTGGTGGCTTGGCCCTGTTCTTCCAGGACTTGGGCGAGCGATTCGCGGGCGGCGTACTCGAGGCTGCGCGATCCGAGTTCGCTTGCCACTTGAAGCGCTCGGGTCAGGGTTTGGTTGGCCTCGCGCAGTAGGTTTTGACGGCGTTGATCGCCGCTGGTCGATCCCGGTGCCGGTGGCGCGTCCGCCAGCGCGAGTTGCGTGCGACCTAAACCGATCAGGGCCTCGCCCTCGCCGGGTTTGTCACCGATTTCGCGGGCGGTGTTAAAGGCCAACTCGAAGACGCGCAGGGCTTTGCTGGGGTTTCCGGTACGGGCGAAGACTTCTCCGGCGAGCTTGTGGGCGCTGACCTCGGCCTGACGGTAGCCAATTTCGCGTGAGAGCAGCAATCCGTCACGGGCGGCATCAAGGGCGCGTTTGTGATCGCCAGTTTCGAGCAAACCTCTGGCCAGGTAGAGTTGCGTCAAAACCTGGCCCTGTTGATCGGAGATGCTGCGTTGCGCCTCGAGTGCTTTCTCGAGGTACTCGATGGCTTCACCGTTACGACCCAATTCCAGGTACGACGCGCCGACGTGCTGTAGGGATTCGGCCTGCGCTCCAATCCGACCCAGGTCGCGCTCGATGGCCAGGTACTCGAGTTGGTATTCGAGGCTGGCGGCATGATCGCCCTGGCTGGCGTACAGCTCCGAGATGGTTTTCAGGTTTGCGGCCTCGTCTGCGCGACGACCGAGGCTGGCGTTGATACCCACGGCCTTTAAGAGCTTCTCGATGGCCTGTGTCGGATGGCGCAACGCCACGTAGGTTCGGGCCAGGTCGTTCAGGCACAAGGCGAGGTTCGGCAGGTCACGCATCTCCTCGAGAATCACGCAGGACCGGGCGATGCGTTCGAGCGCCAAATCGTAGGCCGTCATGTGGTGCAGACATTTGCCAGTGATCCACAAACTGCGAACATAACCCGCCCGATCAGAGATACTTGCCGCGAGCGCCTGGGCCTGCTTGCAGAGTTCCAAGGACGTGCGTGGGTCCTTTTCGATCAGGGCTCGAGCCTGAGCGTTCAGGGCCTCAATGCGGGCCTGGGTCGATTGTGACGGTCCGGTATTGTCGATCATGAGTGTGCCTCAGGACCGGGGTGATTTGGAGTGTGCGTTGCCATTCAAAACCTCAGTGGCCTTTCCGGTGGTTTCGCCCGATGGGTTAGCCCGATGGGTTAGCCCGATAGGTTAGCCCGATAGATTTGCATCGCGCCACAGACCGGTCTGTTGTTGGCGCATGGGTCTTATGAGTGTACCGTGTTTTTGAGATTTTCATGTGCTCGTGACCGTTTGTGGGTTCATCAAAGGCCAATGACGTGCAGAATGAGAGTCGATTCGCGCCAAAGCGTTGACGTTCAAACGAACATAGGCTCAAGCCGACACACAATAAATCCTCCCTCAGCATGGAGGGAGGATTGCAAAGGGTAAGGATCAGCGACGCACAGGTTCGCGGGTTGGGCCTTGGCTCGAGGTTTCTCCGCTGGGTTTGTTGCCCATGTACGAGTACCCGTAACCGCCGTAGTAATCGGATTTGTTCAGGACATCGATCTTGTTCAGGACCGCTCCCAAAACCCGAGCGCCGGTCAAACTGATCGATTCGACGACTTGGGCAATCTCGGACTGGCCGGTCTTGCGGGCCTCGACAACCATCAATACGCCGCTGACCAGTGGGGCCATCAGCATCGCGTCTACGGTGGCGAGTGCGGGTGGTGCATCGATGATGATCATGTCGTACTGGTTGCTCCAACGCTGCAACGCATTCTCGAGTTCTTTGACGGCGCTGAAACGTTCGTTCCTGGTGCCGCTCGGGTAGGACGGCATCAGGTGTAGGTTGCCGCCGAGTTGCATGACCTGCGCGATTTGTGGGTCACGGATGGCGTTGTGAAAGCCGCGACCTTCGGGCACATTGATGATCCGGCCCGACTCGAGGTTCATCCAGGGAGCGCGTTCTGCGGCGGCTCCCCAGGTTTTGAGCTGGCTGGGACGGTGAATGTCGGCATCGATCAACAGCACATTTTGGCCGGAACTGGCGAAGGCGTAGGCGAGTCCGGCGCTGATGCTGGATTTGCCTTCGGCGGGCGCACATGAGGTCACGAGCACAATTTTTGGCGTGCGTCCCGAGAGGATGGTGTTCAGGCTGACCTGCACGAAACGCAGCGCCTCTGCGGTTGTACCTTGGGTCATGGCGGCCAGGATGCTGCCGCGACCCTGCGAGATGCGGGGAAGCTTGCCGATGACTTGAATCTGCATGGATTTGAGGTCGTCGCCGTTTTCGATGGGCTTCTGCACGCTTGAGCGCAAGAACACGAACAGGCTCGAGCCGACCAGTGCGACCAGCGCAGCGAGCGCGGCGTACAACGATGGCACGGGTCGCACGGCTTTCAGCGGTGTGGCGGCACGGGTCACGAGCGAGAGCGTGTTGCGGGTCGAGTAGGTCAGCAGTCGGGCGTTGTCGAGTTCTTCAGTGCGTTGCGTGCGTTGCAGCAGCAGGGTTTCGCGCACGGTGCTCTTTGCGCCAGTGCTGGTGATGCGCCGGTCGATGTCTTTGATTTGCGCCTCAAGGCTGGCGATCACATCTTTGACGGTTTTGCGAATGCGATCCGAATCCCAACGCACCAGTTCATCGGCGGCGAGGTTCGCCAAGCCAGCGGCGACGGCGGGGTTTGGGTGTTCGGCGGTGATGGTATAGACACCGTTGCCGTACAGGTCCAAGCGTCCACTGAGTTTATAGACCAGTCCGGCCCGTTGGTTGCCGATGGCTTGATCGATTTTGTCGTTCAGTTCGGCTTTGTCTTTGGGGCTCAGTTCCGGGATGCCGTCAAGGTTGTTGCGCACCGCATTGAGCACTTCAGTTCCGACCATTGCCGCTTCGATGGCCTCTCGAGGCAGTGGGTTGGAACTGACCATCTGTGATGTCAGGGCGGCGTTGCTGGCGGCGTTGCTGTTGTTGTTGGTTGAGAGCACCCTGGCGGTCGAGGCGAAAATCGGGGTTTGTGATTTGAAGTACCAGAATGCGCCCAGTCCGGTCAGCAGGGTGGTGGCGAGGATCAGACGGGCGTTGGCTTGCAGTTTGCGAAGGACATCGCGCAGGTCTATTTCACCGTTGTTCTGGGGCATTGAGGTTTCTTGCGTCACGGTTGGTTCTCCCTCTTCTGGTCTTCTGATCGGTTTAAGTACGGGTGGCTTGGCTCGAGCGGTTGGTTTTT
Source organism: Deinococcales bacterium (assembly GCA_031418155.1). Lineage (GTDB taxonomy): Bacteria > Deinococcota > Deinococci > Deinococcales > JAAFIG01 > JANOWZ01. The sequence continues at coordinate 4,324 of JANOWZ010000142.1, read as the reverse complement.
GTTTCTCGTGTTTGTGTCTTTCACATTAAAGAGCAGTGCTTTACATGTTTTAAACGTGCAGAAACAGCATAGGGTGAAAGTCTTTGCAACCCATCGGATTGTACCCGCGTTGTTGTCCCCTAGACCATGAATTGTCACACCGCGAGATGAACTTTGGTTTAAGTACCCGATCTAAACTCGAGTTCAAGTTTTCATGCTGGTTTCTGTCAGGTTTCCGTAAGAACTGGTGCTATACCTTGATCTAGAGATACGGCGTTGCGCACCGTGTTTCATACCCCTCCTTCAGTGCCCCACGGAAGACCTCCCCGTGGGGCACGTCTTTTGGGCTCAAGGTTCAGGGTGCGTCGGGCTCGAGATGGCTCATCCACAAGCAAAAGCCCCATTTCGAGACAGGGCTCTCGTATTCATGAGGGGTGTTTACGCCAGCTTTTCGATGGCTTGGGTTAATGCTTTGTCGCGGGTGGCGAGGACACGCAAATTGTTGATGCCGTCGTTGCCGATCACTTCGCCCAAACGCGCCACGCTGACCCGGTTGCTGCGGGCAAAATTCTCGAGCGCATTGCGCCATTCATCCGCTGTCAATTCGGTTTTGAAGCCTTCGGCCAGCTTCTCGAGGGCCAAATCGCGGCGCACACGTTCGGTGGCGCTCTTCACCAGGTCGGCCTCGAATTCCTCGAGTTTGTTCTCGCCGCCCAGGTACTCGCGGTACGCCTCCAGTCCGATGCCTTGGCGTTCCAGGTCGTTTTTCAGGTCCGTCTCGAGCGCCTCGCGGCGGCGTGCGATCAGCACCTCGGGAATGACCACGGTCATGCCCTCGGAGAGCTTGCCGATGAATTCGTCCTTGCGGTCCGAATCGAACTTGCCAACCGCACGGTTCTCGAGGTCTTCGCGGACTTTGACGCGCAATTCGGCCAGGTCCTCGAGTTCGAGGCTCTTGGCGAAATCGTCGTCCAATTCCGGCAGGTTCTTGGCTTTGATGTCCAAAATCTTGATCTTCAAGGTCTGTGGCTCCGCGTCCTCGCCGCCCGCCGTAACCGGTACATCCACTTCGGCCTCTGCGTTCTGACCCAGCAGTGCGGTGCGGATGCCCTCATCGGCCCGCTCGAGGTAGACCGGGTAGGTTTGCCCAGCGTCCTCGCCCTCGAGGATTTCGACGTTCAAGAGGTCGTTGGCTTCGGCGGTCCGTTCGACCGGTTCGTAGCTGGCCTGACGGTTGCGCAAATCCTCGAGCGCATCCGTGACTTCCTGATCGCCAATCTCGAGCTTGACGGTCTCGAGCTTGTAGCCCTCCCAGGCGGGTAGGGTCACTTCAGGGTAGTTCTCGGCCTCGACGGTGTACTCAAATTCATTGCCCTCGAGCACCTCACCTGGGGTGATGGTCGCCGTGACCGGGATCAACTCGAGTTCCTTGACGGCGGTCTGGTAGGTTTTGTTGACCAGGTAATCGCGGACCTCGGTTTGGATGTATTCCTTGCCGATGCGCTTTTCGACCACGTTTTTCGGTGCGCGACCTGGACGGAAACCCGGAATCTTGACGTTCCTTGAGACGGCGGTGAAAACCTCGCTGAAGGCGACACTGACATCCGCGCTTGGAACCGTGACTTTGAACTTGACGTTGTTGCCGGTACGTTCGAGCAATTGGGCCATTTGAAAGATCCTCCGAGGATGATTGGTGTGTCTGAAGCCTGGTCGTGCAAGATGTCGTGCTTGAATAATTCAGTGAGATTCGATCACTGAAATTTGATTCCATCGATTGCTGTGTTGCGAGCCCGTCTTCTTCCAGTGGTGCGTGAAACCCAGCCTCCAGTGGTGCGAGGAAAGGGACTTGAACCCTCACGGTTGCCCACCAGATCCTAAATCTGGCGCGTCTACCAATTTCGCCATCCTCGCCCGTTGCCGATTTTCATCCAGCCAGATTAGGGCCAGCCGAACAGGGCGGGCGTTGAAGCCCAGGCCGCACAGAATACAGAAAAAACCTGGGCGGGTCAATCGTTTTTACTGAAGTGACCGGCCTTTTGGCCAAGCTCGAGAGATCAGGCCTAAGCACCTACAAATCACGTCGATCAAATGCCCAGATCGCCAAAGCCAAGGTGAGTACGATATACATGGCCGCCCAAAGCATCAACCCCAACGGGACTGGCTCGAGGCCAATGAACGGGTTACCGCCGCCGAAACCGCGTTGCGATTCGAGCAGGCTGGCCGATTGCAAGTGGTACGACGCGCCCTTCCACAAGGCATCGCTCGGGATCAGGACTTGCGAGATTCTGCTGATCGTTTCGAGGATGGGCGTGTCGGTAGCCCTGCCGATGCTCTCGAGCAGGCCGCCAACCCAGGCGAAACCGTAAAGCAAAAACACGACGATGCCATTGGCCAGCGTTGAAAACAACGAACTGCCCAGTATGCTCAGGGTCAGCAGCAAAATTGCACCAAAAACCATCAGGGCAATGGCCCGAGCCGGATCGGGCGGCGCATAATCGGTGATGGCCCGCACGCCGATCAGCAGGCTGCCGCTCAGACCGATGATGTAGAGCACCGTCAGGCTGGCAAACCCAAGCCACTTGCCGAGCAAGACTTGGGCGCGTTGCACTGGTTTGGTCAGCGTTGCAAAAAATGTGCCAGATTCGATCTCGCCACTGATCGCACCAATCGCCGAAAGTGCGCCCAGCAGCGCCCCGAGAAAATTGGCGATGTACATGCCCATGACCGTGATGCTGGCGTAGGCGACCTCGGGACCACCGCGCCGCGAGCCGAGTTCGGCGGCGCGGGCCAGAAAACGCTGGTGCAAGAAATACACCCCGATCAGGTACAGGCCCACGAACGCGAGGCTCAGGAATAGCACTGCGAAGATCAGGCGTTTGCTGATCGCCTCGCGCCAAGTTAGGCGGGCAATCAAGAAGATATTCGTCATGCCAGAGCCCCCGATGCGTTCTCGCTGTCGATTACGTTCATGAACAACTCCTCGAGACCCTGATGTTTGGGAACAAGTGCACGCAATTCGCAACCGCAATCGATCACGGCTCGAGCAATAGCGGGCACATCGGTCTCAGATTTTAATTCGAGTCGGATCAGTGTTTCGGATGCCTCGAGCAGGCGACCAAACGGCGCGAGACGGGCCTGCAATTCCGGCGTGACCAGATCCACACGAACCTCGAGTTCGAGCGTGGAGAGCAATTCCCGCAGCGGCCCGCTGCGCAAAACCGTGCCGCGGTTGACGATGGCGACCCGATCACACGATTGCTCAACCTCCGAAAGCAGGTGCGAGTTCAAAAACACCGTCATGCCCTCGAGTTTTAACCTTGAGATGATCTCCCGCACCTCACGCCGCCCAAGCGGATCGAGCGCCGAGGTCGGCTCGTCCAAAAACACCAACTCGGGCCGATTCAGGATCGCCTGCGCCAGCCCAATCCGTTGCTGCATCCCTTTGGAATACGTGCGCAACTTGTCAGGCTCGCGACCCTCGAGCCCAACCAGTGCCAGCACCTCCGGGATGCGCCGCTCGAGGTCGGATCTGGTCATGCCGTACAACTGACCATGAAAGCGCAAGAATTCCTCGCCGGAAAGCCATTCGTGAAAGCGGAACAGTTCTGGCAGAAAGCCAAGTTTGCGCCGCACCTCGAGATCACGGATCGAACCGCCCAGCACGCTCGCCGTGCCAGAAGATGGCCTGCACAACCCGAGCAGCATTTTGATCGTGGTGGTTTTGCCCGCACCATTCGGACCGAGAAAACCAAAGACCTCACCTCGGGCGACCTCGAGTGTCAAGTCCGTGACGGCAACATGGTTGGCAAAGGTTTTGTTCAGGTGTGCGGTTTGAATAGCGAATGTCACCGGTGCAGCCTAACGGATTTCGTGCGGGCTCGAGGTCTAGTGCAAGACCACGGTGATTTTGAGTGGTTTTCTCAAAATCACCCGACCAACGGGAGCAGTGTCCAGTGCAGAACCAACGGATTTCGGAGTATATGAAGTAATACGTAGAGATCAAGGTGGTGGTGCACGAGAGGTGTTCGTGCCTTCGGGTCACAGCTTGAGCATCTGCCCCGACGGGTTTGCTCGCCACTCAAGCGGGCACAGACACATACGTTTGATGCTTGCTATTGACCTTTCTACCCATTAGGGCATTTTCCGCCTGTGCGAGCAATTCCGGCAGTGACACGGCCCGCTCGAGGCATGTCACGCCGATTGTTGAACCAATGCGATGCTGGCTCAGGCTCGAGCGGATCGGTTGATCGCACAGGCTTGCCCGAATCCGGGCCACAAACGCCAGGGCTTGCTCGTGATTCACATCGGGCAGCAGCAACGCAAACTCATCACCACCGAGGCATCC
>JANOWZ010000141.1:0-2718 GCA_031418155.1 Deinococcales bacterium | reverse complement strand
TGTACCGGGCAAAACTCGAGGGTCGCAACCGTGTGCGGGCCACTCGAGGTGGCCTGTGAATTCCACCCAACGAGACTCCTGGAAAACCGCAACGGTTTGTTTTCTGATTGAAGGTATTGTGATGTCTTTGATGATCTCGAATCATATCGTTTCGAGTTTCCGATCCCGTGGGCGGTTTGGTCATCAGGCGGCACATCTGGCCACGAAATCTTCTCGGGCCTCAATTTCCGATTTCACAGTGTGACACCTCGGTATGCCTGTGCCATGCGTTGAAGTCATGGGAACACAACCAAGAACATCAAAAACTGCATGACGCACAATCCGAGCAAGGTGTATGCAAGCTTTCCGATTCCAAAGGCGATCAAGTTGACGAAAGCCGCAGGCTTTCGTCGCCTGCCCGTGCTTGATCACGGATGTCCTGTGGTTGTTTCTAGTGCAAGACCACGGTGATTTTGAGTGGTTTTTTCAAAGTCACCCGACCAACGGGAGGAGTCTCCAGTGCAGCGCCAACGGATTTCGGAGGATACGAAGTAATACGTAGAAATACAAGGTGGCGCTGCACTGGAACGCTTCAAACCTGATGGATGCTCTCGTCGACACGAGGTGAATGGTGTACAAACAGATCCTGATTCCGATGGATGGTACGCCGTGTAGCGAACGGGCGGCTCGAGTTGGTCTGGCGCTGGCTCGAGGGCTCAGATCGCACGTGACCTTGACGCATGTAATCGATCAAGTTGCCCTTTTCACAACCGAGCTACAACAAGCCGATGAAAAACGGATCGCTGAAATATTCATCGAACAGTGGATGAACGAGGCGCGAAGATTGGGCGTTCACGCGATCTCGAGTGTGACCTCTGGACCCAACGTTACTGAATCGATCTCGCGCATGGCCGAGTACGGCGCGTGCGATCTGATCGTCATGGGCACCCACGGGCGCGAGGGTATTCCTCGGGCGATCTGGGGCAGCGTCGCCGAACGGGTCGCCCACGAAACGTCTGTCCCAGTGATGTTTGTACGCCGCTCAGATGTCGATTTTGCGCACGGGATTTCGCCAGAATTTGCCCGAGGAACCGAACATGCGCTCGGACCAAAATTTGAACGCATTCTCGTGCCAATCGACGCGGATCAAATCAGTCCGACGGCACTTGCTCAGGCCGTCGGACTCGCTCGGCAACTGAACGCGACGCTCGAATTGATGCATGTGACGATCAACCCAACCAGTCGTTGGAGCGAACTTGAGCTCCGACCGCTGTACAACGGAAAAATGCTGGTAGAAACGCAACGGATCATGCGCGATGCGCTGTCGCAAATCGGTACGGATTCGCTCGAGGCCAAGCAGGTTGAGATCAGTGAATTGCAGGGCGGATTGCAGGCGATCAGCCGCGTGATTGTGCGCCATGCGAAACGCAGTGGGGCCGATCTGATCGTGATGGGAACAAATGCCCGAACAGGCGTGCTCAGGTGGTTGGTTGGCAGCGTCGCCGAGGCGGTGATTCACCATGCCGAGGTTCCGGTGTTGCTGGTTCGGGCGCTCGAGGTGCGGGCTCTACATTCCGAACGGATGGCGAACGCCGTGGGCATTCCCAACCTCGAGCCGAAGGTCTGAACTCGAGCCTTACCGAATCGGTTTTCCCGGACGGCGGACCCGATGCTGTGCCAATTCCATTTGCTGCATCACCTGTTGCGGTTCGACGTTGCGCTCGAGTTGCAACAATTCTTCGTCCAGCTCGATTTCAACCTCGAGCTTGCGGCCAATCGCGTCCAGCATCCGAATCACACGGGTGATTTCGTGTTCGGTCAGGAGGCTGATCTGCAAGTCCAAATCGGCCCGGTGATCCGCCTCTGCCGCCGTGCGGTTCTGCGAAATCAGCACGAGGGTCGCCAGAAAAGTCGCCTCGAGCGAAACGATCATGGTCAGCAGGCAGTGGCTCAATCTAGAATTTTCCGATGACCTCCCGATTGTACCGATGAATGAACAACGCCAAACAAGCATCGTGCATTGCCCAGCACTTCGAGAACGATAACGTCTTGCGCACGAACCGACCCACCCACTGCCGTAGCGTATTGTTCCACCGCTCCACGTGGTTCGTCAGGCCAGACTCCTTACCGACCGCTTCGTGCTGATCCGACGGGATCACTGCCTGGTACGCCTGCCTGAAGTCCGAGTAACACAGCGCCCGCTTGTACCGACATCACGCCCCGCGTGCTTTGCACGACCCCCCGCCCGCCACAGCCGCTGGCACGAGTGCTCGCTACGGTCGCCAGTCACCAACGCCACCACCTGCCTGGTTATTGCACAGAGTGCGATCCATACCCAACACTTGTTCTTCTTGTCATGCACGAACGACCAGAGTTCGTCCAGTTCAAGCACGCGATCCTTGAGAGGCGGTGGGACGAGTGTATCGTTCAGGCTCGGGAGTTCTCGAGCCCTTTTTTTATCCATCCGGTCACAGTCTGGCGGCTCACACCGAAGGTGCGGGTGAGTCCACGCAGACTTGAGCGTTCCTGGTAGGCATCGAGAATGGTTTGTTTTTCCTGGTTGTCGTAGGCGTTGGTGCGTGGGTTTTCGCGGTGTTGTTTGCCGCAGGTTTTGCACTTGTAGCGTTGTCTACCATCAGGTGCGAATCCGTACTTGAGGAGGTTGTCGCTTTGGCAGTGAGGGCAGGTGAGTGTAATTGTGATTGGCATTAGGTGAGCATTCTAACTTGAGCCACTACC
>JANOWZ010000140.1:0-7298 GCA_031418155.1 Deinococcales bacterium | reverse complement strand
TGTGCCTCCTTTGGCTGGTTTCTGGCGAACTCAGTTTATTGGAGGCACTTCGTTAGCTTGCACACCCCTCATCTATATAAGGGTTTTGACTAAAAAAATTTGTTGTTTCAACTAAATTGCTAGGAATTTTAAAGATTAAGTTGCAGCGCACCGGTCCAAAAATATGATCTTTTGAACTTGATATCGAATCAGAATCAAATTCAAACAAGGATTTAACGCACTTTTGAGCAGTATCACTGTCATCCGAAAAATACAGAGCAATTCTAATTCCAATCGAATCTTGCATTTTGCGATTGGACTCTTTGTATTCATCTAATTTTTCTGACAATTTACGCTCAATCGATTGTGGAGTTTTAACTCTAGAAAAAACCCTGAAGAGCAAACCGACTCGACAAAGCTCAGTTTCTACTAGGTTAGCTAAGTCTTTGGCAATACGCTCTTCTGCTCTACCAGGTGGACTAAATATCACTTTTAACCCTTTGCGTTCATTTTTTCCATTTGAGATCTTATTGTATCGATTTGTAGCTGATCTTCAATATTGAATACAACCTGTTCACCTTTTAATCTAAGTATTCCAATTCTTCTCAATTTCTCAATCGAAGAAATAATTATCTCACGATTTTGTTTTGAAGCTAATCTGTATATCTCCTGAATATTTTTTGTCTTTATGGGTATTTTCCTCCAATCTGGTACAAAAAAAGTTAAAACTTGATAGTCAATATTGTCAAAATCTGTCGGAAATTCATTTTGCTTGGCTTTAAAATAATTTTCTTGAAATTCGGTGAAATTTTGATCACCTTTACACTCGCTAAATATAAGATTTGAATGTAGTTTATTGAATCTATAAGTGCATTTCACAAATTTACAGTTTACAAAAACAGTATTCTTAAATACATCAAAATCGAAATCACATTCGACAAATTCGCATGCCAAAAATGTCAAACCGGATAGGTCAGCAGTGCTTTTTATTACAGTCCTTCTAATGTTTGTGTTACTCAAGACAAAGTTTTTGTAAGATTTCGAAATACATCCGAGAAGTCTTGATTCATAAACAAGCTGTTTTGTAGCATCTAAAATATCAATAATTGATTCACATGCAGTCCAAAGCTTTTCTTTCTGACTACTGATCTCAACTTGATAAGAATCTGTAGCTATCTCGAGAAATGCTTCTGGATCTTTGGCTTCAGTTAATTTTATGCGCCCAAGACAGAGTACATCAGCAATCAATTTTCCTAAAACAAATTCATTAATGAACCCTACGCGCTGCTCGTCTCCATAGACTCTATCTAGTAAGGCATGATTAGCCAATTTAGCAGATAGCTCTTCAATTGTTGGCCTATTTTCCCTTTTGTATACGAGTCGCGCTTGTTCTAGTATCTCAACTGCCGACTCAGAAATAATTAGCTGTATGTATTCTCTATCATCAGAAAAATATCCGTTTTTTATCATATCTGTAACTAATCTATAGAATATTTCTGTCTGGTCTTGAACGTTAATTGCCAGATCTTGCCTTTCTTGCTCTCTCTCCAGAAGAGAATTGAAGTATGCAAGCGATATTTCATTTGGATTTTGACATAATGCTGAAAATTCATATATTTTTTTACTTTTAAGATACGAAAGCAGTACAGGATTTAGAAGCGGGATGATTTCTGGTGATTTTTGTGATATTAAGTTAGTTTTTTCATCTCCTAACCAGTCTTGAATTGAAGGTAAATCCAAACGAACCCTAAAGATATTGAATTCTTTGCCGCGCCTATCCTGCCACTGTTCAAAATCGTAATCTGAAAATATAGCAGTTCTGCGAGTCGTAAGGAGTATTTTTGCTTGATCTTGCAATAATTCTCCTATAGTTTCTAACATCGGCTCAACATCACTGAAAGATTCCGGTGCTAGATCACCTTTCGACAAAAGCTCATCGAAACCGTCCAGAATTAAAGGTGTTTTTCCTGCAACAATCTGTTCTTTTACCAAGTCAGAATTTAGATTTGAAAAATTTCTATCTATCTCGTCTAGTAGAACATACTTGAATATTTTCGCCTGCCTATTAAGAGAAAATTCTGTCATAATAGGGATTTTCCCAGTATCTTGTGAAAGAAGTGAGTTTAGAACTTCAAAAGAAGTGCACGTTTTCCCGTATCCGGCAGCAGCTTCTAGGATGATGAGTATTGGACCGTCTTTAGAAAGAAGTTCTGAAATGTACTTTATTATCTCAATCTGGGGGGTTTCTAGCTCCTTTGAGGATGTAAATCGTGCGGAGATATACTCATAAGAGCCATGTATTGCTTTACTGCTCTTCTCTTGAAATTTTTTATACTCGAGACCCAGGCGTTTTTTATGACTTTCTGTAGCGAAAAATCCATCAAAAAGAAGTTTATTTGCTTCTTCGATGGTCTTATAATTACGAATTGTACATGCAAAACCATTTTCTTCCAGATTTCTTTTGGCTTTTTCTGCATCCTCAACAGACCCAAAATTAACAATATCCGCGTTAAGAAAATAACCCGTTCGCAATGAATAGGCCCGGACTTGATAATCTTTAGGTGTAATAATACGATTGAAACCGTATTTTTTATACAAATTGTCTAATTGATGTGGTTCCATAGTATCCCCAAAAACCTAAATCAGAGTACAGGTGAAGTAAACAATTTTCACCTGTACTCCTACTGTTGTTTGTCTACTTCACTGAAGTTACGCAGCCTAATTCTGAGTCACTTCTCGATTGCTTCAAATCTCGATTGCAGATACACAGTGGTTACAAAATCTAAATCCAAAACCCTCATCTCTGAGCGTTAAATGAGCAAATGGTCGATTTTGGGTCTCGAGAATTCGAGTCGCGCCGGTTCTAAAATTTCTGCCAGATGTCGCGTGCGTAAGTTCAGTACTTCACCCGCATTTGCTGTAACCGCAGCTCTGGCATTTCAAGCAGCCCTCTTCCCGCACCAAATTCGGGCTCGAGCAACTCGGGCATTTCTCGCCCTTCATCTCCACCCTGTTCGTTTCGGTCCTGTTCAACCCCGCGAACAATGGGGCTTCATCGGCGCTCGGGGCGGCTCCGGCCATCGCTGGGTACGTTGGGGTCATGCCGTTCATGTCGTTGTACAGCAACGCTTGCTCTGCCGGTTTGACCGTGCCGCTCGAGGTGGTGCTTTCGAGTGCGACGGCGATCAGGTCGGCTTTGCTGGCGACCAGTCGGCCGTTGTAGCTGCCGTACAGTCCGCCGTTGATGCCGCGCAAGGTTTTTTGGATCGCGTCGGCTGGCACGCCGTATTGCAGTGCGATGCTGACCACGCGCCCGAGCGCTTCGCTGTCTGCGTTCGCTTCGTCTCCGGCACGTCCCGAAACGACGACCACTTCGACCGGTTTGCCTTCTAAACTGTTGGTGGTGATCAGGAATGTGCGTTTGGTTCCGGCGGTCAGGTCGGTGAGTTTCACCATGTCGGTCACGCCGGTCAAGCGTGTTGGTCGCTCGAGGATCGGTTTGCCGGGTTGGAATTGTGCGGTCGCGTGCCAGCGTTCAACCTCATTGCTGGTCGGTTCTGCAATGCTCGACGCTGGATTGCTGGTGTCGGAAAGGGTTTCACTTTCACCTTTCACCTTTTCGCTTTCACCTGTCTTTTCATCTTTGCTGACGCTCAGCACTTGGAATTGACGGCTGCCGTCACGGTACACGGTGATGCCTTTGCATCCGGTTTTGTACGCCTCGGTGTACGCGGCTTCGATCTCTTCGACGGTCGCGCTGTTGGGCATGTTGATGGTTTTGCTCAGGCTGTTCGCGGCGAAGCCTTCACGGTCGAACGCCTCTTGAACGGTGCCTTGCATCCGCACGTGATCGAGTGGCGCGATGTCATGGGCGCAGACGAAGCAGGCTTGCACGGCTTGCGGCACGAAATCCAATCCGACGCAACTGCCGTGGTTCCCGCCGAGCGCATCTGAAACCTTGTCCCAATCCCAAGCGCCATTTTTGCTGTAATCGGCGTGCGCTGGGTATTGCTCCAGGAGTTCTTGGAACAGTGGCGCGACCAAGGCTTTGTATTCGCTGCCGATCTTGCGCCACATGAATGGGCTAAAAACCGGTTCGATGCCGCTCGAGACTCCCATCAGCATGCTGGTCGTGCCGGTCGGGGCGACCGTCAGCACGGCGACGTTGCGGCGCGGCGCGTGTGGCATTTTGGCTTGGTTGCGTTCGTACACCGGGTACACTCCACGCTCGAGGCCCAAGTTCTGAGATTCGGCGATGCCTTCTTCGCGCATGGCGCTCATGATCTGGTCGATCATGTCGCGGCCATCTTTGCGGTCGTAACGCAAGCCCATCTTGATCAGCGCGTCGGCCAAGCCCATCACGCCCAGGCCCAATCGACGCAAATCTTGGCTGGCGATGCGGTTGTCCTCGAGTGCGAATTTGTTGACATCGAGCACGTCGTCCAGGAAGCGGATGCAGTCGCGCACATCGCCTCGGAATTTGGCGAAATCGAAGCTCGAGTCGTGCTGGCCTGCGGCAGCGCCGGTATGCACGTAGGCGGCCAAGTTGATCGCGCCGAGGTCGCAGGGTTCGCCAACGGTCAGTGGGATTTCACCGCAAGGATTCGTGCATTTGATCTGGTACTTCGGACCCAAATTGTTGATCGCGCTCATGGCGTTGATCCGGTCGCTGAAGACCAGTCCGGGTTCGCCGGTGCTCCAGGCGTGTTCGGCGATTTGTCGCCAGATCCATTTGGCTGGCACGCCGCCCGCGAATTGCGGTACGGCTTTGGCCCCATCCAAATCGCGCACGGGCAGGTTGGGGATGCCACCTTTGTATTCACCCTCGAGTTTGACCGCGTAATATTTTGCGGGCACGTCGAGCGGTTGAATGTTCCAGAGTCCGTCTCGTTCGAGCACTTCAATGAATTTGTCGGTGGCGAGGATGCTGATGTTGAAGGTCGAAATGTCGCCTTCGCTCGCTTCACGGTCGAGGTCTTTGGCGGTCAGGAAGTCCAGAACGTCGGTATGGTCAATGCTGATGGTCGCCATCCCTGCGCCACGACGAGTCCCGCCCTGACGTACAACTCGCAACACAGGCGAGTAGCAGTAACGCAGGGTGTTGATCGGGCCGGAAGTCTCCGCGCCCAAGTTCGCCCACTCGAGAAAGTTGTCGAAAATCTCGAACAGGAAGCTGACTGGTCCGCTCGAGGTTCCGCCGCTGCCTTTGATCGGTGCGCCTTCGGCCCGCATGCTGGTCAGGTCGATGCGTGGCTCGCTGCCTTTGCGGGCGAGTTCGCAAACTTCACGGGCCGCGTCCACAATGCCGCCCATGTCGTCTTTGATCACTTGGACGTTCGCGGGCAGTTCGGCGACGACGGTCACGCCATGTTCACGGCAGAGTTTGGTCAGTTCTGGCGTGGCGGTTCCGTAGACGACTTTGCTCCAGTTGCGCACGGTGGTCGGTTGTTTCGCACCGTCGGGTTGGGTCGGTGGGCGCATCAGGCCGCGCACGAAGTCTTCAACGTCGGCGTGGATGCTGCTCATGTAGGCCCAACCGCGAATGCCCGCGTCTTTGCGTGCTGCGGCGGTGCGTGCGGTGTATACGTCAAGGTTGACACCGTTGCCGCCACCGACTTTGGTGACCAGTGCGAGTTTCTTGGCGACTTCCATAACACCTTCAAAGCTCGAGGGCTCAAATTCGGTTGCGCCCTGCACGAAGCAGTTCAGGACGTTGCCGTGTTGGGTTCCGGCTCCGGCAAGCACGCGACCGCCTGGGCAGAAGTGCTTGCTGGCCATCAGGTCGTAGAAACGCGCGCCCCATTTGGTTTTCAATTCTGGGCTTTTTTCGGCACTCGAGACCCAATCGGCGATGCGTTTGAACATACCGAAGACATCGCCATCAGAAGGTTGCATGTATTGGCGTTTGGCGATGGCTTGCGCGTGCTCGTCAAAGAAGTAGGTCTGTGTGGTGTTGACGGTTGAAGACGCGATGGGTTGAACGGCTTTTTTCTCGAGTGCTTTGGTCATGGTCATTTCTCCCGGTGCTGCGGCTCGAGCCATTGTTGAGGAGGCTCGAGGTGGTGTGCGTATGGTCGCTGGTGAACAGTGACTTCTCGTGTTGTGTGGAACGTTGATGATTTCTTATTGACGTGCGGTTTGTGGTCCTGGGGAAAACAAAAATGGACGTGCCGGGACCACGACATGTCTTGGTCTGGTTTATTGCAGAACGCTGGGGCTCAACTTTGGTTGTGTCAGAATCTCGCCCATGTCATCCTTCGGCTTCCAGACGGGGTTCTTGGTCTCTGGAGGCGTTTCAAAACCAACATTTGGTGCTCGAACCAGGAAATCATACTACTTGTAGTATTGCCGCTGTCAAGGTCACACAAAAATCATGAAGGTTGTAGTCCAACGCCACTTCTCGAGTTTGCGCCAAGTGCAGACAACGAAAGAATTGGCGATTCTCATCGAATTAAGCGCTTAGAATGAAGCCGTGACTCATGAACCTCAACGGCGAGATCAAAGGTTAAAAAGGAAAGACGAAAGTAAAACCCAACGTCAAACCTCCCAACCTCGAGCCGTTTCTTTCCTCTTTCCTCGACTGAACAAAGTCGAAACTTGCTCGGCAAGATTTCGACATAAAATTCTTTCCTCTTTTCTCTGTCCCTCGGGGGTTCTCTAATGGCCCTCGAGCGATTCTTCCGCCGTCGTGGTCCGCAACGCGAGCAATCCAACGAGGACTTGCCGGATTTGTGGAGCAAATGCCCGAATTGCAACACGCAGATTTACAACAAGAATCTCGAGGCGAACCAGCGGGTTTGCACCAGTTGCGGGCATCACCATCGCTTGCCGGTGCGCAAACGCATCGATGGCCTGGTCGATCCGGGCAGTTTTGAATTGACCAGCGGCAAGATTCGCAGCGTCGATGCGCTCGAGTTCACCGACACCGAACCGTATGTCAAGCGCCTCGAACGTGCGAAGGCAAAAACGGGCCGTGAGAACGCGATATTCGCCGGTCGTGCCCGAATTGCTGGCTTGCCGGTCGTGGTGGCCGTCATGGATTTCGAGTTTTCCGGCGGCAGCCTCGGTTCGGCGGAGGGCGAGGAAATCTCTCGGGCGGCAGAACTCGCGGCGGGTGAGGATCGGGCGTTCATCATGGTTTGTGCCAGTGGCGGCGCGAGGATGCAGGAGAGCGCATTGTCCTTGATGCAACTCGCCAAGACGACCGTGGCGCTCGAGGGCTTAACCCGCAAGCGATTGCCGTACATCACGATCCTGACCGATCCCACAACCGGTGGTGTGACCGCCAGCTACGCGACCATCGCCGACATCATCATCGC
>JANOWZ010000139.1:0-3328 GCA_031418155.1 Deinococcales bacterium | reverse complement strand
TCGATCATTAGGGTGGCTCGAGAATTACCTGCAAGTAAAACGTTTGTGTACAAAGCCATCCGATCTGAAGACCTACCTGAATTGCGTAACAACGCACGTGGAGGTAGTTTGCTTGATCGATGGGTTGCTGAACTCGAATTGCGATTCGCTCGAGGTTTACGAAATGGAAAACAATTTTGGCGTGAGCTGCGCGAAATTGGGTTTGAAGGATCATATGAACGAATTCGTGACTGGGTACGATTTCGGCGTGATCAACAAAAGGCTCGAGATGCAGCGCGGCAAGACTCCGCGATAGAAGGAACGGAGCTGCCAGGCATGGCGCAGCAGCTCCCTATGGTGTCAGAGACCTCAAGAATTCGTAGCTTCGCACCGCGCCAAATTGTCTGGCTGCTGCTATTTGCTGACGCAAAACTCACCGATCAGGATGCGAAGATTCTCGAGCGAATTAGTGTCGTTTGCCCGGATGTACCAAAAGCCCGTGTGTTGGCATTGGAGTTTCAGCGATTGATGCGCGAGAAGGATGTGAAGGCGTTGGGTGCGTGGTTCACGGCAGTAAAGTCGAGCTTTCTTCCTGATTTGACTTCGTTCGTGGTGGGTTTGGAACGCGAACGGAAACCGCTTGAAGCTGCGATTACGGAAGTCTGGTCCAATGGGCGCGTTGAGGGTCAGGTGAATCGGTTGAAGTTGATCAAGCGGCAAGGGTTCGGACGGGCTGGGTTTGAGTTGCTGCGTAAGCGTGTGCTGGCCGCATGATTCTCTTGATCGAGGCTTGCACCAAAAGCGGTGAAGAGCCGATTTTGTAGACGACCAGAACAGCCTCACAATGGAGGTCGTCATGATCAAACACAAACCCTACACGCCCGAATACAAACTTGCAGCCGTTCTTGACCCTGACGGCAGCACCTGACGGGCTTGGGTCGCTCAAACTCGCGCAAACCGAGGGTGTCAGCAAAACGGGTAGCGACTACCTTTGACACCAAAAGTAGAGCCAACTCGTCCACTATGCTGGACAACCCTCGAGCAGTACGATCAAAACATGGGACTCACCAAAGCACAAAGACAAGCACGACTCGAACGAGAACAAAAAAGCGAACCTCACCAAGCCCGCCTGCAACTGGCCAGCCAACGCCTCAAAGACGCTGAACTCGAACGCACCTGGGCCATCGTTGCCGCGCATCAAGATGGACGGTCCATCCGTGACATCGCTCGAGATGTCGGTCTGTGACGCAGCCGCGTTCAGCAACTCCTGCAATCCGAAGACACTGTCAGCATCCTCGAGATCATTCAACACCCCATGACTCCCGCCTGCCGATTGAAGAACCCAAGACCAGCTAAGATGGTGTTCCAACCTGGAGGAAACCATGCCTGACCACCGTGCCCAACGGATGAAATTCGTGCAACCCAATGCGATTGGGGAGTTGCTCAAACACGGTGGTGATCCCGCCTTGATTTCCTTCGCTGGCGGCTATCCAGATGCCGAGAGTTTCCCCACGGACAAGCTCGATAGCGTCTTCCACGAGGTGCTCGCAAACCAGGGCCGGACGGCATTGCAATACACGGTGTCGGATGGTCCACAAAAACTCCGTGAACAAATTGCCGTGCGCATGCGGGCACGCGGCATCGATTGCGCAGCAGAGCATGTGTTGGTCTTGCAAGGCAGCCAGCAAGGGCTGGACCTCACGGCCAAGCTGCTGATTGATCCTGGCAATCTGATTGTGACCGAGAACCCGACCTTCCTCGGTGCCTTGATCGCCTTCAATCCATTCGAGCCGCAATACGTCGGTGTGCCCATGAACGCCAACGGCATGGACATGGATCATCTTGAACACGTGCTGAACACCACCAGCGCTGTGAAACTGATTTACACGATTCCCGATTTCCAAAACCCAAGCGGTGTGACGATGGGTGCAGTGCAACGGCAAAGGCTGATTGAACTCGCCAACCAATTTGATGTCATGGTGCTCGAAGACACCGCCTACCGTGAGTTGCGTTTTGCAGGCGATGCGCCACCAACGATCAAGAGCCTGGACACAGAAGACCGGGTGATCATGCTGGGCAGCTTCTCGAAGACGTTGGCACCCGGTTTGCGCTTGGGTTGGGCGCTGGCCTCAGAGGCGATCATTCGTGATCTGGGCTTGCTCAAACTGGCAGCGGACACGCAATCGAGCACCCTCAACATGGCGGCGGCCTCGCTGTTTCTGGAACGCTACGATCTGGATGAGCACATCACGACGTTGCAAGGCGTGTACGCACACAAGAAGAAGCTGATGCTCGAGACCATCCACAGTCAGTTTCCGCAGGAAGTCAATTGCATTGACCCCGAAGGTGGTCTTTTTACCTGGTTGACCTTTCCCAAAGGGTTTGATACCGCAGCGTTCATGCGCGACCGGGCATTGCCCATCGCAAAAGTTGCGTATGTGCCAGGAGCCACGTTTTTTCCGGTCACACAAGAGCCCAATCATGCACGCTTCAATTATTCTGGTCAACCCGATGCCAAAATCGTTGAGGGCATGACCGCCCTTGGCGCACTGCTGCAACAAGAATTGCAGCCCGCATGAACGACTTCATCCAACGCTGGCGCACCGTTCCGGTGGCCGTGGCCGTTGATGTCAGCCAGGGCACCTGCCAGATCGATCCGGCCATCCGGCCATTGCGGCCACCAGGCCAACAGCCTCGACTTTTTGGTCGCGCGGTGACGGCCCTGTGCGAACCACCAGATTTCGGTGCGGTCTTGCGGGCGTTGGACACGATCATGCCTGGCGATGTGCTGGTGATCGACGCACAAGGCAACCGATACACCGCGATGATTGGCGAGATCCTCGGTGGGCAGCTTCGGCGGCGTGGTGCTGCGGGTCTGGTCTGTGATGGGGCGGTGCGCGACGTGGCAGCCCTTGCAGGCTGGGATGACCTGTCGGTGTTTGCGCGATGGATCACACCGCGCGGGCCAACTGGAGCAGAACGCGGGATGTTCAACGGCACAGCCCTGATTGGTGGTCGCAGCGTGAATCCCGGTGACCTCATCATCGGCGATGATGATGGTTTGTGCGCTTTGTCTGCCGAGATGGTTCGTACCCTGATAGGGCCAGCGGAACAAAAACTGACCTTAGAGGCGGAGTGGCAAAAAAGCCTGTCATCAGGGCTGAGCATCGCGCAGACGTTCGGCCTGACCGAAACCCAGGGTTAAAACCCTTTTCATTACCCACATCTTAGATTCTCCTGTGCTCAACTGCTAAACCAGCAGACCAACACATGTCCTGCAACCGAAACCAACCCCGCCATAACGTCTGCCAACCCGGATCACCATCCGACTTTCGTCCAAGAAACCCAC
>JANOWZ010000138.1:0-7358 GCA_031418155.1 Deinococcales bacterium | reverse complement strand
CCGAGTGCAACTTGCAATTTCATGCCGCTGACGTGCGTGGTTGCCACTGCATTCTCGAGGTCGCGTTCGGCTTGCTTGGCGGTTTGTTCGGCGCTTTGCACATCCAATACAGTGATCGTTCCAGCGGTCTGTTTCGCCTTGTTCGTTTCCAAACTCGAGCGTGCCGATTGCAATCCGAGCTTGGCGATGGAGAGGCGTTGCGTGGCGATGAACGCCTCGTTGTACTTTTGGCGCACGTCCAATTCCGCGCCGCGTTTGGCACTCTCGAGTGTTTTGCGTGCCGTCTCGAGGTTGGTTTGCGCACTGCCCAATTGCGCGTCCTGCGATGGCGCAAGGATCGGGATCAGGACGTTGACCGAGAACGTCAGGGCCGGATTGGTGCTTTTGGGTTCTGGGTTTTGATAGATAGGGTAAGCGGTGCTCACAGAGGCGACACCGGATTGAATGTTCAGGCCGCCGTTGATGTTCGGGCCGTTGTTGCCCTGCACGCCGTAACCCAAATTGATGTTCGAGTTCGGCAGCCAGCGGTTGAGTTGCGCCGCCTGCAATCCCTCTTCGGCTTCACGCAATCGCAGCATGGCTTTTTGCACGTCGCCACGTTTCTCGAGCGATTCTTTCAAGAGTGCCTCGAGAGTGACTTTCGGCATGACGTATTCGGTCGGTGGTGTGCTCAAGCTGACTTCGTTCGGCGCGAGGCCGAGCGTGTTGAACAAACTCAATCGTGCAAGCTCGAGGGTGTTTTTGGCGGCCATCGTGCCCACCTTGGCGTTCTCGAGCGCCTGTTGGCTGCTGAGGAGTTGTTCGCGTGTGATCTGGTTGTTGGCCTGTTGTTGGTTGGCGACTTTCAGTCGTGCTTCGCTCAAACCTTCGTTGCTTTTGGCAAGCTCGAGGTCGGTCACGGCAATGCGTGCCGCAAAGTATTGGTTGCTCGCGTTAACCATCAGGTTTTTGCGTGCGTCGTTGCGGTCAAAGGCGGCGCGTTGTAAGGCCAGTTCGGAACTGCGTGCCTGAACTTGTGCGTTCGACCAGGGAAGCACGTTGATCGAAGCATTCGCGGAAAGATTCGCATTGCTGGTGACTGCTCCCGCCTCTGAAACCACAATCGGTGCACCACCAGGGGCCGGGTTCGTTGTGGTGATCTCGTTGGTTTGGCGTGTCAGGCTGTAGGCTCCACCGGCATTGACGCTGAGGTTGCTGGCCGCCCGTGCATTCTCGAGGGCACGTTCGCTGGCGGCGTAGGTCAGGTCGGCGATCTGCCAGTCTGGGCTTTGCGGCAACCGCTCGAGTGCGGCGGCGAGCGTCAGCGCTCCGCTTTCCTGAGCGAATGCCGCCGACAGGCCAAGGCTGGCGAGTACGGCAAGACTGAGGCGATATCGGCTCGAGCTTCCAGTTTGTCGTGCAGGTGTTCGTGGTGGTGCGGTCACATTCGTTCCTCCTGGATCAATTTCTGGTTGATTCGATTTCTGGCTGGTTCGATTTCTGGCTGGTTCGTGTGGGTCTTGCCGTCCTGCTTCCCGGTGTTGATTCTGCGCGAACCGTGCGCTGTTGGCTTGAAGTGAATGTGTAGATCGTGTGAATTATTCGGTGTGAATTATTCGGGTTCGATGCCCTGCCAGAACGCATCGATCACTTCGCTGACCAAATGTGATGGGTCAATCACGGCCCGAGAGAACATCACCTCAAGTTGCACGCGGTGCATCAAGGCCCCGAGCAGCATCAGTGCCGCCATTTCCGGGTTGATGGATCGCATCCGTCCGAGTTTGATTTCGGCGGCGAACAATCGCGTCAGGGTGTCCATCGCCAGGTTCATCGGTGAGTCCGTGCCGTTCGGATGGTTCATTGGTGCGTTGCCGCGTGAAATGACCATGAAGATGCGCGGCATGACTTCGCGGGCCGCGTTAAAAATCTCCAAACTGAGTTCGATCAGGTTTTCGCGCAGGTCGCCCTGACCGATCAAGTTTTCGGCCTTCTCGAACCACATTTCGCCATCTGGTAGGCCAACGGCGGCGATGAAAAGATCCTCTTTGGTGCGGAAGCGTTTGAAGATCGTGCCTTCGGAGACTCCGGCGCGGCGGGCGATTTCGCTGCTGGGCGCTCCGAATCCAAACTCGAGGAAGACTTCGCGGGCCGCCTCGATGATTTGCTGATCGGTGATGGTTGCAGTTCGCGCCATAAAAATAAGTGTACACTCACTTATCAATTGGCTTGTGGTTGAAGTTCACAGTCTATGAGAATGTGAGGAGCCTCGAACCGCAGGACAGCCGCAAAGTCGTTGTCTCGAGAAATCCGAGTCCAATTTGATGTTTTGGCGAGGGCGTTTCATGCTTCTTGACCCTTACAGCAGCACTTGGGTCGCAACGCCCCACGCGAAAACCGGTTTTTGTAAGGGCATTGTGTAACACACGTGGGAAGTGATGCACGCTTCGCCCGGCAAAGCGAGGATCAATTCAAGACCATTTTCAGACCAATCCTGACTTTGTGGCTGCCATAGCTCGAGTCGATTCAGGGCTTGCGACGTTCACGGTCACTGGCGAGCACTGCAACCGCCGCCAGCAGCAGCACGGCACTCAGCACGCCCTGCCAGGTTGGAGCCTGCGGCAATTGCCCGAACCAGCCCAAGCCAGTGATCAGCAAGGCACTCATGACCTGCCCGAAGGTCACGGCGACCGTACTGACCCCAAC
Source organism: Deinococcales bacterium (assembly GCA_031418155.1). Lineage (GTDB taxonomy): Bacteria > Deinococcota > Deinococci > Deinococcales > JAAFIG01 > JANOWZ01. Next base: position 4,676 of record JANOWZ010000138.1, on the reverse strand, counting down.
GCCCAAGCGGGCCGCACCGACCAAACTCAAGGTTACATACGTTGAACCAAGCAATCCACCGATCAGCGTCCAAAGCGGCGGCAAATGTGTGGGTCGCGCCCCGTCCAAGCCCAGCAACCACAACACGAACAGCACCGACGCGCCGACCAGAAAATTCACCAGCGTTGCCGCCAGTGGAATGCCCAAGGCTCGAGCCAAGCGTAAATTGAAGGCCAGTCCTGCCGCCAAACCAATGCCTGCGCCCAAGGTGCCGATCACGACCAAAAGATTCATCGCAGGCCCCACAAGCGCAGGCCCAAGGCGGAGAACACCAGCAGCATCGCCAGCACTCGAGCAGCATTGATTCGTCTTCGCTCGAGTCCCAATGCTCCGAAGTGGTCCAGCAAAATTGCTGTGACAATCTGTGAGGCGATCACCAAGGTTGTTGCCAGGGCCGCTCCCAAAGCTCGAGTCAGCAGCACGCTACCGACCACGTAGGCACTGCCAACCGCTCCGCCGAACCACGCCCAGGTTGGACCTTGACGGGCTGCCAGCCAATTCGGTTTGCCGCGTTGCATCATTACCAGCACGAACAAGAACACCGCCCCAACCGAGTACGAGACCACACCGGTCAACACCACCGAACCGAGGCTTGCCGTCAAGGCGCTGTTCGTGGCAAATTGCGCAGGCAGGAGCGCCCCGGCAAACATGGCGACCAGCAGGGGCAAGAAACGGGCGAGCATATCTCGAGCATATCTCAGCCAGAAAATCTCGAGTTTTATTTGAAGCCGATGACTTCGCGCTCCACTTTCCGCCAGAAGGCCGAGAAGCGTTTGACGGGTCCCTCAAATGTCGTCAGACGATCCGGCGCGTGCATCATCGCGTTCATTCCAGCATCCTCGAGCGCGTCCAAAGTTCGGTCCAATTCCGGGCTGGGAATCTGTGTGGTGTGGATTTCGGTCGCGTCGATTTCTCGGGCGAAACTCAAAATCTCTTCGGCCTGAATGCCGACACAAATCCGATGCACACGACCCTCGAGCGCTTCAATTGCGCCTTCAAACATAAATTGCAATCTGGCGAACGAGATCGCGTTGGTTTCGAGAAAATCTTGGTCGAACACGAAGATTGCTGGCGCGTCCGGGTTCGCCTCGAGTGCTGGATCAGTCGGACTCAGACTCGCGCCGTGAACCCAAACGAGAACTCGAGATTTCGCGCCGAGGCCATCATGTTCGCGGCTCACTGAATGAACCTCACTGTATGAACCTCATGCCGAAGAGTTCTTGCTCGAGTTGATCGTAAGGTTTGCGAAACGGACAATCGGCTTTACAACGTTTGCACCACTTATCGCTCGAGTATTTTTGAATATTTTCTTGGTTCATGAAGTACGGTTTGCTGGCAAAGGTGCTCGCCACCCACTGCCATGAGAGCGCGTTCGAGGCGATGTCACCATCCAGCAAATGCTCGCGGAAGAAACGATAGCCAGCCTTCCAGTCGATCTTGCGAAAGTGCGTGACGTAGGCGGCGAACCACAGGCGTTCGTGGTTGGTCAGGAATCCATTCTCGATCAGGTTTGAGGTCCAGGCATCGACACATGGCAAGCCCGTTTTCGCCTCGAGAATATCATCCGGCAGTTCTGCTTTCCAACGCACCGCGTACTTTGGTGGCTCGAGGTTCTCGAATACTCCCGTGCCTTCCTGCTCAAGCACCAGGCCGAAAAATTCGCGCCAAGACAATTGTTTCAGGAATTCGTCGCGCTCCCGACCCTTGGCATTCTTGCGGGCGTGATCCGCCACCTCGAGAATTGAGAGCATCCCGTGACGCAAATACGCCGAAAGCCGTGAGGTGTTCGCATCGACAAAATTGCGCCGTCCGTAACCAGCAAACGTGTAGTTCTGCAACGCCTCGAGCGCCGCCGTGCGACCACCGATCATTTCGTTCGGGATTGGTTCGGTGCTGTACAAACCCTCGAGTTTTTCTTTCAGGTGCGCCGTCATTTCTTCACGGCTCGAGAATTTCGTTTCCAGATTCATGTTCGTATCAAACCCTGATTCGGCATCACGCACACCCGAGTCGGCTACAGAAACGTTCAGACCTGCCCGATCCAATCCTGATCGTGAATCTCAAACGCGGTGCGCCAACGTTGAACCTCATCATCCGAGAGTGGACCTCGAGCCACCAATTCCAGGTTGTGTTTGAAATTCTGCAACTTGCCCGTACCGACAATGATGCTCGAAACGCCCGGTGCGAACGCGCTGAATCGAATCGCCAACTCGAGCCAGTCCATGTTCGGCCCAAGGTTCGGCTCGAGGTTCATGGCCTTCATGCGTTGCCAGTACGGTTCGGCATACTGACCGTGCGGTTGGTCCCCAAATTGCCACGCGGCATTGGCGATGGGGCGTTTGGCGATCACGCCCAAGTCTTGAGCACCCGGCAGCACGCCCCACAATGAACGCTGATCGAAGAGGTTAACCGAGCATTGCAGACTGTCGAACCGGCCCGAACTCGCCGCCCACTCGAGCGCGTCGTTCTCGCCAGAATAGGCGATGCAACGGATTTGGCCCTGGCGTTTGGCCTCCTCGAGCGCACTCAGGATGTCCTCGTGTTGCAAGGTCTCGAGCGGGCAAGAATGCAGGTGGAAAATGTCGATCCGGTCGGTGCGCATGGTTTGCAAGGCCTGTTCGATGCCGCGCTGGATGACCTCGCCGGTCCAATCTTGAACGCCATCGACACCGTAACCGCCCTTGGTCGAAAGCACGAAATCGTCGCGCCGGTGCGCCAAATGCCGCCCGATGCGTTCCTCGGAAAGCCCATAGCCTCGGGCCGTATCGATCAGGGTCACGCCCAAATCCAGCACGGCATTGAGGAGTTCTCCGGCCTGATCTTCGCTCAGGTCATCGCCACCGACATGGCCTGCGCCAAATCCAAGAATGCTGACCTCGAGCCCTGTTTTGCCGAAAGGACGTTTCATCCGGGGATTCTACGGCAATCCTCGCAGAATCCCCGTAAAGCGACGACCAGAAATTTGTCACAGCGCATTCACCTCGTCTGGGTAAAGTAAAGCCTGTGAAAAGATCCATTCTTGCTGCCACCGCCGTCCTGGGCTTCTCGAGCATTGCTTCTGCCGTCGAAATCGAGGCGAGCGGCACCGCTGGCATCGCACCGTACACGATTGGCATTGCGTTGCGTGACTTGCCCTTGTCCGATGAAATCAAGCTCGAGTTTGGCATCACCAACCGGGCGGCCTCGACCGGTTTGAGCTACGCCACGGATTTCGGACCGATTGGTCGGCTTTCGAGCACCTTGCGTTTCGCTTACGTCTTCGATCCATTCCGCACCGACAGCGCCCAAAAGCTCGATCCGGGCATTCGCCTGCGCCTTGGCGCTCGAGGCACGCTCGCCAGCGTCGGGGTCGAGGGCAACTTTGCGTACTGGAATGTCGCCGCCGATGGCAGCAACCCGCTCTCGATCTTTGAACGCGATGCCGAACCGATCTCGGACAGCGGTTGGTCGCTTGGCGCAAACGCACAATACCGGCTCTCGAGGGTGCTGGTCCTGTCCGGTGGCACGAAATACAGCAGTGATGGCGGCTCGAGGCTGAACCTGAAGCTTGAGGGCCGCGAGGCGGACAGTGAATTCACCTACTCGGGCGGCATCTTGATTGGTTTTCAAGAGGTGGACACGAGCTATCTGGGCGAATTGGGTTTGAAATACTCGCCCGCCGATCAGCCGTACTCAGTCAATGTTGGGGCGCAATTGGGATTGACGAACAACAACAAAAAGGACAATCAGAACGCCAGCAAGTTCGATTACGGTTTTTCGTTTGGCATCGACACCGACCTGCCCGATGAACTCGGCAAGATCAGCGCCTTCGGCGTTTGGGAACCTTGGCGTTTGGATGTCTATTCGATCCGATACGGTCTGGGCGTGGATTTCAACCTCGGCGGTGGTGTCCTGTTCGCTCGAGCCCTGGGCGGATCGCTCGGCGGCGGTTTATTTCCCTGGGCGGTGCAGCTTGGTTTCCGCCTGCCGTTGGATGATTTGCTGAACCCACCACAGCCCTGAGCCGCCAATCTTAAGCAAGCCTCAAGCTTCGATCAGGGTTCCCTCAAGGCGGATTGGGCTCGAGCGGGGCATTCTCACCGGTTTCAAGCACTAGACTGTCCTCATGGGTTTCGGCCCAAGCCAATCAGAACTTGCTCGAGCCTTGTCTCGAACCCGGAGGAACCTGTGAAACCACGTCTCGCCCTGAACTTCATTTTGCTCGCCACCGCGAGCGCTGGCCTGATCGCCACCGCCTTCGCCCAAACCAGCGCCACCGATGTGATCGCCAAGGTCGAGGCGACCTTAAAGGGCGTCAAGGATTACAAGTTGCGCGTCACCGGTGATGCCGTCGGCAACGATGACCGCAAACTCGCACTGGACATTGAAGTCTCGAGCATTCCAAGCCTGAGCTTGACGCGCATCAAGTTCAACAAACCCGACGAACTGGCCGATAATTTCGTGATCATCGACAAGGACAAGATCTCGAATTACTTGTTCCTGACCAATCAGGTCACGGTGCAATCGCGCAAAAGCAGCGCCAGCATCGGCGGCGTGAACCTCGATGTAAACCAGTTCAACGATCCGACCCAGGCGTTCCCGAAGGACAAAATCAATTTCAAACCCGTGACCGATGACGACACGCCTGAAGGCAAAGC
>JANOWZ010000137.1:0-1905 GCA_031418155.1 Deinococcales bacterium | reverse complement strand
CGCCGACACGCTCGAGGTTGGGGTGACTCGATTGATGGCCTCGCACTCGAATACGTTCGCGCTGACACCAACCAGCAACCGGCACATCACGGACGAGATGATCCAAGCCATCGGCGCTACGGATGGCATGATCGGCACGGTGTTGTTCAATGCCTTCCTCGAACCAAAATGGACCCGAGAAGACCCAAGTGTGCCCGTCACGCTCGAGAATCAAGTGCTGGGTCACATGACGCACGTGGCGAAGCTGATCGGCTGGAAGCACGTTGGCATCGGCAGCGACATTGATGGTGGGCTGGGCCGCAATGAAACACCGGAAGGACTCGAGACGATTGCGGACCTACAGATGATCGGTGCGGTTGTGCCGGAAGCCGAACGCGCTGGCGTACTGGGCGGGAACTGGTTGACCTTTCTGCGCAAAAACCTGCCTTAAAACTCAATCACCAGCGGGTCCAACCTGTGGCTCGAGGTGTGCTGGCACACTCGGCGGGGCAACCAGCACGCTCAAAGCCAAACCGGAAAGCATGGTCATGACCAACAATCCCGTCCAGAATTCCACCTCAAGGTTGAGGCCGCCACGGAAGAATGCCGTGCGCAAATAGTGAATGCCCCAAATCGTTAATGGCGCGAGCACCGCAAGCGCCCGAAACTGCCAGACTCGGGCCGCCGATGGACGCAACCACTGCACCAAACCGTCCAGGATCAGACCAGTCAGGAGGCCCGCGACGAACGCGCTGTCCACTCCCCCACGCAGCAAACCCATGCCGAGCGCCGTCGCACCGAACATGACCGTGAACGTCCCAAACGGCGTGATCCAACGTCGTACCAGCAACAGCACCGCAGTCATCAAGATCGCATTGGTGAACAGTGTTCCGGCCAGCACCGAAATCAGGGCGTGATCGTTGACGTAAAACATCCACTCTTTGGCGTCCGGCAAACGGCCCAAACCCCACAGGTGCATGTGAAAAAATGCAACAGTTGCCAGCGTCGTCGTGCTCGAAACAAGCGCGGGCAAAAACTCGAGGAAGCTTGGTCGGTGCGGCAGCGAGGACCAGGCGCTGCGCAATGGGCTGCTGCCGACCAGCACACCACCGATCAACAGCATCAGGTGCGTGGGCGAAAGCAGTGCCGCGATGTTGACCTCGATACCGAAAACCGTGTGCCAAATCATGTCGCCGAAGCCGCCCAGCCCAAAGACGATCACGCCGACGATGCCCAACTCGTAACCAACCGGAATCGCCTCGAGCCCGCGCCGACCCATGCGGGCGTGCTTGAAACCCAGCCAGGTCGTCCACAAGGCCGCCGAAGCGAAACCCGAGTACAGGATTGCGTGCCAGGGTGTGAAGAAACTTTCGATGCTGTCACGCAAATTTGAGTGCGCGAAGCCATCCGTGAACAATCCCGCCAGCATCCACAAGCCGAAGACAATCGTGATCGCATCCTCGAACGGTGTGGCTCGAGGCCGACCGGTTGGAATGGCTGCACTTGAGACACGGAGATTGCCGAGTTGCGTGCCGGGGCTGGTATTCATGGGACTCCTCTCAGGAACTTCGATCAGCATAGTTCACAATTGCGAAGACTTCTGGAAGATCCAATCAATTTGCTTCGCGCTTCACGTGAGCGCCGGGTTTCTCGAGTGCATCACGGTTTGATTTGAATGCCGCCATTGACCACCTCGAGCGTCAGCATGGTCGGGTTCGTTCCGGCCCGAGTCGCGGTGAAACTTTTTGCGGTTTTGATCAAACCAAAGCCGGTCAGCAAGAATTCTGGCGTGCCGCTGTTGCCTTGGATGACAAAACCACCCTGGATGGTCACATTGTTGATGCGAACATCGCCGTTGCCGCTGCGAATGGCATTCTGCGAACCGCTCGGCAGGATGGCATTCTCGAGCGTGACCTTGCCGTTCGA
>JANOWZ010000136.1:0-2603 GCA_031418155.1 Deinococcales bacterium | reverse complement strand
TACCATTACCGCAGCGGCAGCACCAAGCAAGAATTGAAGGGCGCGGCCTTGGATCGGTTCTTGTTGCGCAAGTACGGATTGCGACACGATGCGTTGCCCATGCCAGGGTTCGGAATCCAGGATTGCAGTCCGGCAGCGTTTGCGCTCTTCAGGTCGAAAGCGGCCAAAAGTGAACGGATGACGGACGGTGTTCTGGGGGACAGCGATCAGCATTTGCTCGAGAACCTGCATTTGACGCAAGGTGCGTACTTGAAACGGGCGGCGACGTTGTTGTTCTGTGATGATCCAGAAAAATTCGTCAATGGGGCATCCATCAAAATCGGTTTTTTCGTGACCGATGATGACCTGCGTTACCAGGACGAAATTCATGGCAACCTGTTCGTTCAGGTCGAACGGACGCTTGAGTTGCTGACCAGCAAAATACTTGAAGGCGTACATTTCTTACGAGGGCATTCAACGCATCGAACGGTTTTTGTTCCCGCCTCAGGCGTTGCGTGAAGCGGTCTTGAACGCGGTGGTGCACAAGGATTACAACGCTGGGATTCCGATTCAGATCAGCGTTTACGAAGACCACCTGGTCATCTGGAACCCTGGGCAGTTACCGGAGGATTGGACGCTCGAGCGTTTGCTGGGCAAGCATCCTTCGAGCGCGTACAACCCGTTGATTGCGGATGCTTTTTTTCGGGCAGGGTACATCGAATCGTGGGGTCGTGGCATCGAGAAGATCAACCGGGAGTGTCTCGCGCATGGGATTGCTGCGCCGTTGTACGACGATGGGATGTCGGGGTTGATGCTGAGCTTCTGGGCGAACCCTGAGCAGTTGAAGAACGCTTTGCTTGGGGAAACGCCGGTAGAAACTTCGGTGGGGTTGGGTGAAAAGTTGGGTGAAAAGTTGGGTGAAACCCGTGCCGCCATCGTCTTGGCGATGCAGAACAACCCGAGGATCACAACCAAGCAACTGGCGACAGCCCTGAACATCAGCACAACGGCGGTCGAAAAACAATTGCAATACCTCAAACGAAACAACCACATTGAACGGATCGGTCCAGACAAAGGCGGACATTGGAAGGTGCTGATTTGAGCAATATCGGCCAACCGGAACGCGCCACGCAAAACCGTGTGATCAAACTTTTTCGGGAAGAACTCGAGTACCGTTACCTCGGTGATTGGAAAGACCGCGATGGCAACAGCAACGTCGAGGAGGGCTTGCTCGAGGCGCACCTGACTCGGGCCGGGTACAGTGCCGCCCAGGTCGCCAGGGCGCTCTACGAGGTGCGCACGACGGCATCCAACCCGAACCGCAGCCTGTACGAAAACAACCGGCTGGTTTACGGCCTGTTGCGCTACGGCGTGCCGGTCAAAGCGGCGGTCGGTGAGCAGACCGAAACCGTTCACCTGATCGATTGGGCGCACCCGGAACTCAACGATTTCGCCATCGCCGAGGAGGTCACGCTGCGCGGCAAGCTCGAGCGGCGGCCCGACCTGGTGCTGTACGTCAACGGCATCGCCCTCGGTGTGATCGAACTCAAGAACAGCCGCGTCTCAATTGGCGATGGTATTCGCCAGAACATCTCGAACCAAAGCAAGGAATTCAACCAGTGGTTCTTTTCAACCGTGCAGTTCGTCTTCGCGGGCAACGATTCCGAGGGCTTGCAGTACGGCACGATTGGCACGCCAGAGAAGTTCTTTTTGAAATGGAAAGAGGACGAGGCCGACAACTCGCGGTTCAAGCTCGACAAGTACCTCCTCAAAATCTGCAACAAAACCCGATTGCTCGAGTTGATCCACGACTTCGTGCTTTTCGATGGCGGCGTCAAGAAGTTGCCGCGCACGCACCAGTATTTTGGCATCAAGGCGGCGCAGGATCAGGTTCAGGCCCGCAAGAGCGGCATCATCTGGCACACGCAGGGCAGTGGCAAAAGCATCGTCATGGTCCTGTTGGCGAAATGGATTCTCGAGCAGCGCCCGCACGCCCGTGTGGTCATCGTCACGGACCGGGACGAACTCGACAAGCAGATCGAAGGGGTCTTCAAGGACATCGGCGAGAAGATCAAACGCACCGGCAGCGGCCAGGAACTGATGCGGCAATTGGCGCAACCCACGCCGCGCCTGCTGTGCTCGTTGGTGCACAAGTTCGGACGCAAGGGCGTGGACAATTTCGAGGCGTTCATCCGTGAACTCGAGGCGCAACCTTCACCGGTGGTCGGTGAGGTTTTTGTCTTCGTGGACGAATGCCACCGCACGCAGAGCGGCAAACTGCACCGCACGATGAAGGCGTTGATGCCGCAGGCGGTCTTCATCGGCTTCACCGGCACGCCGCTCCTCAAAAAGGACAAGCAGACGAGTCTCGAGGTCTTCGGCGGGTACATCCACACGTACAAGTTCAGCGAGGCCGTCGAGGACGAGGTTGTGCTCGACCTGATTTACGAGGCCCGCGACATCGACCAGACGCTCGGCTCGGTGGACAAGATCGACACCTGGTTCGATGCCAAAACCAAAGGCTTGAACGACTGGCAAAAGGACGAACTCAAAAAGCAATGGGGCACGATGCAGAAGGTGCTCTCCTCGCGTTCGCGCATGGACCGGGTGATGACCGACATCGT
>JANOWZ010000135.1:0-2435 GCA_031418155.1 Deinococcales bacterium | reverse complement strand
TGGCACGGCCTTCAACTCGAGCACCAAAGATTCCAATTGCGCCAGGTTTGGCTGCAAACGCTTTGACGAGTTCGGTCATCAGGGCTGAATCCTCGAGTTCTCGGGAAACAATTGGTCCGAGTTCCGCAATCCAGGCGTTCGCTTGAAGCTCAGCGAACCTCAAGCGCATGTTTCCGAGATCGCGTTTAGATTGCGTCAATTCCTCGAGTATGGCTTCGGTTCGGGCGGGAACGTTCTCGACTCCAGTTGAGTATTTCAGGCCGAGTCCCGCCGCGAATTCGTGTTTGAAACGGTAATCGATCAGGCAGCGTTCGCCGCAAATAAAGTGAACGCGGGTCGCTCCGCCTTTGGTGCGCTCGAGTTTGAGAATCTTGACCATACCAACTTCACTCGAGTTTTTCAGATGCGTTCCACCGCAGGCAGAAAAATCGTAATCGCCAACTTGCACGACGCGAATCATGCCAGAGACTTTCGGCGTTCGGCGCAGCGACACGCTCGAGATTTCGGAATCGTGAACTTCATAGCAGCGAATTTCGTGACCGGCCCAGATCGCTTGGTTGGCGGCCAGTTCTGCCTCGATTGCCATTTCTTCACTGATCGTCTGCTCGAGATCGAGGGTGCAAATTTCGCGTTCCATGTTGACGGCAATCACGTGCGCTTCGAGCCGGTAAAAGGCTTGGCCGAGGATGTGTTCGCCCGTATGTTGCTGCATCAGGTCGAAGCGGCGCGTCCAGTCGATTGAACCGGTGACAGTCGAACCAACCTCGAGCGGGGTTTCACCTTCGAGCAGATGAACGACTGTCGTCTCGGATTTCAGGCCGCGAACGTCCAATACTTTTCGCCCCTCGAGAATGCCGAGATCGTTGGATTGACCACCGGCGGTCGGGTAGAAAATCGTGCGGTCCAGAATCACCTCGAGTTTCCCATCAACAATGTTCGAGTCGAGCACGGTCGCGGTCATTTCTCGAGCATAGGATTCTGTTCGATACAGGCGTTCGGTCGCGGCGATTTCGGTCATTGCCTGGATTCTACCGGCTCAAGTCGCAAGTCTTCACATTTCCAACCCGCAAACTTGATACAACTACACTCAAGTCTATTGACACTCTTCCCAGTTGCATGTATGCTTTTCACCGATACAGGACGCCTCAGCGTCTACCCTCGAGAAACGTGCGCGAGACTTGAACAAGTCCGGCAGGCTCGAGCCACAACGGGAATCAATCCCGCACCTGGAGGAACCACAATGGCGAAAGCTGTAGGCATCGATCTTGGCACCACCAACTCCGTTATCTCCGTCATCGAAGGCGGCAAACCCGATGTTGTCGTCAACTCAGAAGGCTCGCGGATCACACCCTCGGTCGTGGCGTTCAAAGGCAGCGAAAAGCTGGTTGGCAATGTCGCCAAACGCCAAGCGGCACTGAATCCAACCAACACCTTCTTCGAGGTCAAACGTTTCATCGGTCGCAGTTGGTCCGAGGTCAAAGAAGAGGCCGGTCGCGCCCCGTTCAAAGTGGTTGAAGGTCCAAACGGCGGCGTGCGCATCGAAACCAGCGAGGGTCTGAAAGCCCCAGAAGAAATCTCGGCAATGGTCCTGCGCAAGATGGTCGATGATGCCTCGAGCAAGCTGGGTTACAAGGTCAATGATGTCGTGATCACCGTGCCTGCGTACTTCAACAACACGCAACGCGAGGCGACCGAAGCGGCGGGCCGCATAGCCGGTCTGAACGTTCTGCGGATCATCAACGAACCAACGGCGGCCGCGCTCTCTTACGGCCTGGATCGCAAGGGCAACGAAACCATCCTCGTCTTCGATTTGGGCGGCGGAACCTTCGACGTGACCGTGCTCGAGATTGGTGATGGTGTCTTCGAGGTCAAATCGACCAACGGCGACACGCACCTCGGCGGCGCAGATTTTGATCAGCGCATCGTCGGTTGGCTCGCGGACGAATTCAAGAAAGAACACAACTTTGATCTGCGCAAAGACCCCTCGGCCTTGCAACGCCTGATCGAAGCGTCCGAGAAGGCCAAAGTGGATTTGTCCAGCACCAGCGAAACCACGATCAGCCTGCCGTTCATCACCTTCGATCCCGAGACGCGCACCCCGATGCACTTGGAAAAGAAAATCACCCGCGCCCAATTTGAAAACTTGATCGCCGATTTGCTCGAGCGGGTCCGCAAGCCAGTCTTGCAGGCGCTCGAAGATGCGAAGCTTTCACCCAGCAAGATTGACGAAGTGATTCTCGTCGGCGGTTCGACCCGCGTGCCCGCTGTTAAAGCACTGGTCGAAAAGTTGATGGGCAAAACCCCGAACGAAACCGTCAACCCTGACGAGGCCGTGGCCTTGGGTGCTGCCGTGCAGGCCGGAATCTTAAGTGGTGACTCGAGCGTTGGCGACATCGTGCTTGTGGATGTCACACCGTTGACGCTGGGCGTTGAAG
>JANOWZ010000134.1:0-3927 GCA_031418155.1 Deinococcales bacterium | reverse complement strand
AGCAGGCAGATCAGGATTTTTCGTTCTCGTTTGGTAAGATCGCTTGGGTAGGTTTTCAGCGCGAACAGCCCGCCAGGTGCTGTCTTGTGAGCAAGAATCGTGGTAGACGGAGCCTACCCGCTCTTCCTTGGACTTTCTTGGCTTTTTTGCCATCTTAGCGGGTTTTTCGGGATTCAGAATCATTGTCCAGCACGAATTCAAACATGCTCTAACGTCACGCTCAAAAAAAGCGACCATGCCCGTTAGGTGCATCTTATGGTCAAGAAACGATTCAAGCTGGTGAACGAAACCCGGCGCACCGCATGGCTTGGCTCGAAGCGATTGGCTTACTTGATGCGAATCGCTTCGTGTTCATCGATGAAACCGGTACGCACATCGGTATGACCCGTTTGTACGCTCGAGCCGTTCGGGGTGAACAGGCTGTGGGAATCGCACCGAGGAATCGACGGACGACACTGACATTGATTTCAGCATTATCACCGGACGGGATTCAAGCGGACATGGTGATTGATGGTGCGGTCAATGGCGATATCTTCGTGGCATTCGTGCAGCAATTGCTGGTGCCGACGTTAAGACCTGGGCAGGTGGTGATCATGGATCGATTGAGCGCTCACAAGCGGATGGAGGTGCGTGAGTTGATCCAAGCGGCTGGGTGTGAGTTGTGGTTGCTTCCGGCTTACAGTCCTGATTTGAATCCAGCGGCCCAAGCCCGACAGGTGCTGGTGTGGGGCCAAGAAATTGAGTTTGCTTTTGCTTGGTTGAAGGTTTTTTTGCGGTCTTTGGGTGCTCGCTCTTGAGCGGGTGTGGTTGCTGGGATTGCGCGTGCTGATCGGTTGATTTCTGGGGTGCTGGCTGGTGCTTGGTTTGCGGGTTGTGGGTATCTCGTATGATTCTCAACCACTCAGAAAATCAATGTAAAATCCTTCTGCCACCACCAAAACTCCGGATGTTTGAGTCAAGATTCGCGGTGCGTGAAGTTCTACACAAACGGCACCTCCATCCATGATAGATGCCGGTGGCTGTCTCCATCCCCTTGATGTGCGCAGACCTAATCAACTTGGATCAAGCCTTCAAAGTATTGCTCGAGTGATTCAGCAATGAACTTTTCTCTTCTCCAGCACGTATTCAATAATGAAGGACTTTCCAATTGATTCCCGTCAGGTTGAGATCTTAACCTGAACCGACTTCTTTCATTTCTGAATTGCTACGCGCAGGGTCGCCATGGTGTTCTCGGCGATCCGAGGGGTCTTTCATGCACGCATTCAAACTTCAGCACGTTCTGATCACGGGTGGCGCAGCTTTCTTGCTGGCCGCCTGTTCGCAACCGCAAACCATCACCAGCTCCGACGACACGCTTGGGCTGGACACCGCTGAACAATCAGACGTGATCCTCTCGAGCCTTGGTTGGGAACCTGGGCAGGCGCAGATTGCCACAGCCAGTGTCAAACACGAAAAACAGTTTCGTTCGGCCATTGAAAACCGTGACAGCACCCTGGTTGCCTTGCCGATTTATCAGGGCAAAAGCAACGGTAAAAACTTCTGGTTCGTCGTGACGGAAGCCTCGAGAAAAATGTGGCCCGTGGTCTGGGCGTGAACCTTTCACCGAAACTCGAGTTGGCAAAAGGCACAGCGGCGGTGCAAAAAGGTTGGGTGGACAACGGCAAATTGAACTTGCCTGCCAGCGTGGATTTTTCTCCGAAGCTCGAGGTTGTGCCTGGACCGAACGCTTTCCCACCGGCGAAATTTGCGCCCGGTGCGGTTGGTGAGGCGGGGTACAGCCCATTGGTGCAATTGCTGAACGGTGTGGTCATCAATGCCTCGCACGTGGCGAATGCAAGCGGTGTCAGTGACAAGGTGGTGTCGATCAATTACAAACAACGCTACGTGGTCCTGAAGCTTTCCAAAGGACTATACGAAGACGAGGGCATCAAAACCATTTACCACCTTTCACTCGATGCGTCTGGATATTTGGCGGCCGCACTCGAGAATGTCACTTACGCACCGAACTTGAATGCTGCCCCAGGGATTGGCTCGAACAATGAGGCAACCTCGGCCCGCAGTGGCATCGCGTTGTTCGCTAACGGTCAGACCGGCAAGAACAATCCGAACCGTCAGGGATTGCGTTCGGCACTTTTAGGCGAGGGTGGTCCGAACAACCTGACCGAATCGTTCCCGATTGCTGCGACTGGAACGCCCGAACCCGATTACAGCCCACTCTGGGATGCGCACGTTGGTGCATGGAGCGCGGCAGCCATCAGCGCCGAAAAGAACACCGTCCAGGGAGATTTCGCCTTGCTTGCCGATCTTGGTACGGCAGGAACCTTGACCTCACCGGACGGTGGCGCATGGGGCGCATCCGGCTTCATCGTGAACTGCCCTGGCGTTTCCATCGACCGTTAAAGCTCGAGCACGGCACGTAAAAGTGGATCACCAAATTGGTGATCCACTTTTTGATTGCTGATCACAATCAAGCCTCGAGCAATCGCTTCAGCCACGCCATTCGCGCAGGGTTGCAACGATTTCACTCGGCTCGAGCCGCCGCGTGTAATCCGCGTTCACTGATGCGAGTCGTATCGTGAAACCGGGTTCGATCACGTAGGTCGCCGCGAACGGCAATTCCCAGGTGTCCGACCCGTTTTGTTCGGGCAGGTTGATGTTCATCTTCTCGTACAACTCTTGCAATGCGCTCGGCAGTGTGAACGCCAACCCGAAGGCCCGAGCGACCTCGTTGCCCGCGTCGAACAGCACGTCGTACTCGAGTGCGTGCTTCTCGCTTAAACTCAGGGCATGGTCCGGTTGTTGCGGTGAAATCGCAATCAATGATGCCCCGAGTGCCCTGAATTTTGGCAGCGCCAGTTGCAAGGCCCGCAATTGCATGTTGCAGTACGGACACCACGCGCCTCGGTAAAACGCGAGCACCACCGGGCCAGATTGCAGCAGGTTCGAGAGTTGAATCCGTTTGCTGAACACGTTTGGCAGGGAAAAATCTGGTGCGGCCTGCCCGACTTTTAAGGCGTTCTCGAGCAGCCCGGATTGCTCGAGTGCGGCGGTGGAGTCGTCCATGATTTTGTTCGCTTCGGGCGCTCGAGCGGCGCGACGTGCGGTGGCGAAGGCCTGCAATTCTTCGGTCAGGGAAGTTGGTTGGGTCATGCTGATGCTCCGGGTTGAAATTTCTGAGTTGAAATTACGGCGGTCACATTCGAGAAGGGACTCGAACGTGACCTTTGGGAGATAATTGACCGTCGTCCGGTCGAGAAGAAATTGAGTTGACTCGAGCATTCAGAGTTGTCACTGCACGCTCGAGTTTCACCTGTGTTATCTCACGGCTGTTACTTCAGGGTGGTCACACCGAACGCGACGCTGAACTGATCGCACCAAATCACGGCGCTCTTCCACTGCTTCAAATCGACATCGGCTGGCAGCGCGTACTCGGAATCACCTTTGAACGGCGCTTTGAGTTTGCCCAACTCGAGGTACTTGCCTTTTTTCAGACCGGCTTCGTCAGCGGCTTTGATGTCGGCCTTCTCGTGCAACCAAACTTTCAGGTCCGGTGCAACCTCGGTTTTCAAACCAGAAATGCGCAGGACTTGCTTGCCGTCGGCCAGTTTGACAATGGAGACTTGACCGGTGGTTGGCGCGTGAATCTCGGAAAAGTTACCGGAGGAAACCAGCGTCTCACCGGTTGCAACCACAATTGCTGGTGTGGCTTGTGCGAATACGCTCGAGGCGGTTGGTGCGGCAATGGCGAGGGCAATGGACAGAACGACGGCGGCAATCTTGAGGTTTTTCATGGTGATCTCCTTGGAGTGCAGAAATGAAGGCGAAGGGTTGCGGGCTGATTTGTGATGGTCCGAGCAAACTCGAGTTGATCTGAGTTGAAATGACCCGAGCGGAACGGCTGTTTAATTGCCTGGTTCGAGCGTGAAG